>NZ_JAMYLP010000128.1:0-12316 GCF_040318085.1 Mesorhizobium sp. M1322 | reverse complement strand
CGAAGCCTGGGTCTTCATCGCCCACATCCGCCTGCTCACGCGTCGCCTCGCAAGACCTTGAAATTGCACCAGTCGTTTTGATTCAGACACTAAGATTGGAAGCCGATTCCGAATGGGATCGATCTGCCCCACAAGCCGCGCCGCGAACCGAACGCCGATGGCAGCCGACGCTCTATCTGCCTTGGCCGCCTCGATCCGAGCAACATGATCGATGCGCTCGAGGCAAAGAGCCTTATTGCAGATGATGCACCGACCGGGAAGAAGCTCCGAGTACCCCTTCAAGCGACCGTGACAGCCGTGTGTAGTGTTGCATCGCATTTTCTACAATCACGGGGTTAATAACCTCGCTACCGTCGCGTACGATCTTTTGTATGGCGCCTGGAAACAGAAACAGAAAAAGCAGCTTGTGAATATCCCCGATTCTCCAGAAAAAAGAGGATCGGTTGATACGCTTGTACAAGAGTCTTGTTTTCTCCGCTCCCGAATATGCAATACATGGCACGCCGTAGCTCATTGCAATTACACCAAAGTGCAGTCGAGTGGTAATCAGCAGATCAAGCGAAGACGCCTCGCCACATGCATCTTCCACGTCAGTTAAAATTTTGCTGCTGCAATTATCTTGTGTCAGGTTGGCGCAAAATGCTCCGAAATGCCCATCTTTTTTTGGATTGATTTCATAGAAAATGAAATCAATATCTTTGCGAATTCGTGTTACAATCTGCAGTATGCGTTTTGCCAACCGAGACCGACGGGACGAACCAAGGTAGATATTGAGCCCCACACGTAGACGCGAGCGCCCTTTGTCATATCTACTTCCAGAAATTCTGCGGGAGGTCGTCCATACGACGTCATCCAAGAACTCGCCTTCGGTGTTCGCTTGTGCAAGGAGTTTTAGATCCTCGCGATTTCTCAGTGTTACATAGTTTAGGCGCCTTATAAGTTCTTGGCGTGCAACGGGTACAATTTCATCGATGTCTTTTCCTGAGCCTCCTATGGAAAATGCAAATAGCTTGATAGATTTTTTTTTAGTGTATTCTAGAATAAGTCCAAGATCATCGTTGAAATCCTGTACAACTTCGGAAGGTTGCCGCCTCGGGATAAGGAGTCCGCCTCCCCCAAATATAACTACATCGACAGACTCGACAAATTCTTTGACATCAGAGCATATCTTAAAACCCCAATCCATTTTGTCGGAGCGCCGCTTAGCATAAACTATTGGATCATGCCCTTCATCTTTTACACACTTGGAAAAAAGATAGGCCATGACATTGTCGCCGAGATTCTGATAGCTGTAAAAGCCAAATATCCCGACCCGGAGAACCGGCGTCATGCTGCGCTCCTCTGAAGTGCTCGGCGCTCGGGCTTATGCGCGAACGGGGAGCGACTACTTTTTTGAACGAGTCTGGTTCCGATCCGAATTTCGCGCACACGCGATAGGGCAGAAGTATTGGTACAAGGTATACCAAAAAAAATCACTCCGCTGTGCCCGGGGTAACAGCGGCAGTTCTCTGAGACGTTTAAATCCAACAAGTTAGATCTGATCGACTGGAAGCCGTTGGAATAACCCTCCTTACGGACTGCAAGTGCTGGCCCAAAAAAGGAAGGGCACACGTAGGACTCGGGGTTCATCTCCATGCGGCATGCACCCACCGGGGCGTGGCATGTCACTCCAATGCAGCAGCACTGATATCGGGACACATGGACCAAAAGCGCGGCTGGGCTTGGGAACGCACCCAACGGATAAATTCAGCGCGATCGGTGCGGCGATATGAAAGTACAGGGTGCGGAAGGCAAGATTGAGTTGGGGCGTCGACTGCGTATCGCTCATGTCATCACCCGTCTCATCAATGGCGGTGCTGATGAGAATACTGTCCATTCCTGCAATTGGGCCGCGCAAAGAGGGCATGATGTTGTCCTGCTGCATGGCGAGACGGTCCAGCCGGAAATCATAGCTAAAGTGGACCCGCGGGTGGAACTCATTGGCGTCCCGGGCCTGACTCGGTCCATTTCGCCTGTCTCCGACCTGAGGGCATTGTTGGCTCTCACCCGGAGATTCCGCGCCTTGAATGCCGACATCGTGCATACGCATACCAGCAAGGCAGGCATTCTCGGGCGTCTCGCCGCATGGGCGGCGGGGGTTCCAGCGATCGTTCATGGCGTGCATATCGTGCCTTTTGTCAATGTCGGCGTCGCCGAGCGGTTTGCTTATCTCGCCTTGGAAAGGCTGGCAGCGCCGATCACCAGCGCGTTCATCAGTGTGAGCGAGGGCATCCGCGACTTATGCTTGAGCGCAGGAGTGGGACATCCAGATAAACATTATGTCGTCCAATCCGGATTCGATCTCGATCGTTTTCGCAACGCCGCTCCGCCCGACGGTTGGCGCAATTTGTTGCGCTTGACCCCGGACGCGCCGCGCCCGCCCGTGCTCTTGATGATCGCGGCTTTCGAGCCACGCAAGCGACACACGGAATTTCTGGGCGCTTTCAACAAAGTCGCCGCCCGGTTACACGACGCGGTGCTTGTGCTCGCGGGCGACGGGCCGCTTCGCTCGACCGTGGAATCGCGGGCCAAGCGGCTTGGGCTCGAGCGGCAAGTGGTCTTTACCGGCTATCGGGACGACCCCGAGCGGCTGATCGCGCTCGCGGATCTCTGCCTGCTCTGTTCCATGCGGGAGGGATTGCCCCGCGTGGTCATGCAATATCTCGCCGGTGGTAAGCCTTGCGTCGCTTGCGATCTGCCAGGTCTTCGTGAAGTGCTCCGCCCTGGTATCAACGGTGTGATTACACCCCCGGATGATTTGGCAGCCATGGCCGACGCCATTGCTGCCCTCCTGGAGGATCGTGCAAGACTGGCCTGCCTCGCCCAAGGTGCCGCAGCGGCGACGGATCTTTCGAACTGGGACGTCAAGCTGGTGGGCAAGCGGACCGATGCCATTTACCGGGAGGCTCTTGACCAGCATCGGGCAGCCAAGGGAGTGTCAACAACACCTCCTGTCCGAAATGTGGCGCTTCCGCGGTGAACGGTGCAGCCTATGGTTTGACGGTGATCGGGCAGCTTGCCGGATTGGTGAGCGGTGCAAACTTTGCCGATTTCGGAGATGACGTGGAGGGCGTCGATCTGGACGACAAGGGGATCGATGCGCTGAAAGGCAGTGAGATGCCAAAGAGGCATCTTCTTTTTTGCACATGGGACGGGGTTGTAATCTTGGTGGCCGCCTTGGCTCCAGGAACGCTATCCGGCGGATTGATATGATTGAAGCAGAAGTTGCCTCCGCTTATCCGACGAAGACCCCGCGAGCCGAAGCTCTTCCCAGCATACGTGTTCTGCTCGTGCTCCCAACCTATTTTCCTGAGTCATATGGCGGCGGCGAACAACAGGCGCGGCGATTTGCTCGGGCGCTGGTTGAAAGCGGCGTTTCCGCAACCATTTTGGCACCCAGACTGTCGCACTCGACCCCGAAACGGTCCGCCGTCGACGGGGTCCCTATCCATCGCCTTCGTTTGCGCGCGGCTCCGTATTTGGGCGGGCGCCATATGCTGTCGTTCCTGTCGTGGTGTGTCCAGGTTTTGATCTGGATGCTGCGCCGTCGCGACGAATTCGATGTCGTACATATCATCCATGCCCGACTTCACGCTGTTCCGGCGGCATTGGCAGGAGCCGTCCTGCGCAAACCGGTTCTCGCAAAATTGGCCCGGGGCGGACGGTGTTTCGATCTCGACGTTGTGCGCGAAAAGAAGATCATCGGTCGCTGGGCGTCCGCCTTGATTAGACGTCACGTCACGGCGTTCATGGCCAATAGCCGCCAAATCGCTAATGATCTGAAGAGACACGGCATCGACGCAGATCGCATTCATATGATTCCGAATGGGATCGATCTGCCCCGCAAGCCGCACCGCGACACGAGCGCCGATGGCAGCCGACGCTTTATCTGCCTTGGCCGTCTCGATCCGGAAAAATGCGTCGAGCACATGATCGATGCGTTCGCGGCACTTCCCGCCGACGCAAAGGCGCAACTCGCCATCCTGGGCGATGGCCAGTGCCGCGTCCCTCTCGAGGAACAGGCGGCCCGGTTGGGCCTTTCCGGCAAGGTCACATTCGCCGGGGCGGTCGAAGATGTGTTTCCCTTTCTGTGGGAGGCTGATTTCTATCTTTCCACCTCGGCGTCGGAAGGCATGTCAAACGCACTGCTCGAGGCCATGAGTTGCGGCGTGGTCCCTATCATCACCGATGTCAGCGGTGCGTCCGACGTTGTGGAGCATGAACGCAGCGGCTTCTTGGCTCGCTCGCAGGTGGAGTATTGCGGACTCCTTCGTCGCGCGCTCGGCCTATCGGAAGCCGAGCGCGATGAGATGGCGCGGCGCGCAGTACAAACAGTCACTGCGCGATTCAGCATGGAAAGCGTCGCAACACGGCAAATGAGGTTGTATGCCACTCTTGTGGGACACGGCCACCCAGATCGTGAGGCGATAGGTGATTAAGGAGCAACCTCGAAGCCGGCCCAGGCAATGACTATTGATGCCGGAGAGCGGCGCTGAACGAGATTCTTGATCGCCTACAACGCAGCAAAGAGGCCAGTAATTAGCCATGACGGTCGACTTCGCGAAAAGCTGAGCTTCGTGGCCAGGGAAAAGTGCCCTGGATGCGGCAGTATCCGCTGCGATAATGACTTAGGTTATGAAGCGATGGAGAAAAAGGTGAGCGCCTGGGGATCCACCCCGCGAGGCCTTGGGCGAGAAAATAGCTCATGAGGTTGGAGCACGCTTGCATGCACTGAAGCGTGGCAGTCCAATTGGACAGTCCGGAGCAGGTCAACTTGGACGAGGTAACTGGACATAAAAACCTGACACGAAGGGCAGCCAACGGCCTCTCGTGGTCGGGTGCCACATTGCTGGTCCGAATCTTTTTGAATGTCCTGGTCACGGCCGTTCTCGCGCGCCTGCTTTCCCCACAGGAGTACGGCGTTGCCGGCGTTGCGCTGATCATCGCAGCCGTCGGCAATAACATTGCCAATCTCGGCATGTCGCAAGTCCTGGTCCAGCGACGGGACGTCGACGAGCGCCATATCGGAACCGTAGTTTTCTTGTCCATGATAATCGCTGCCATTCTCGGCTTGCTTCAATGGGTGTTTGCACCGCAGATTGCCGATTTCCTTCATGTGCCGGAGTTGGTCCTTATTTCGCGACTCCTTGCGGTGATGATGGTCGCGAACGCGTTCAATCTGACAGCCGAGGCTATTTTGTCGCGGCACCTGAAATTCAGAATATCCTCCACGGCGAGTCTGGTCGCTTGGATTGCTTCCCATGTCGGCCTTGCCATTCCGCTCGCCTACTTTGGACTCAGCTATTGGGCCTTGGTGGTCGCGTATATGGCCGAGGCATTGATCCTGGCCAGCATCTATTTCTTCATCGCCAGGGACTATCTCGTGAGGCCCAGTTTCGACATGCAGTCCTATCGCGATATCCGCAGACAGAGCCTAGGCTATTCGCTGGCTGGTATATCATCCGTCACCGCCAAATATATCGATAATGTCATTGTCGCGCGGTTGATCGGCACTGCAGAACTGGGCATTTACTCGCGAGCGTATTATCTGATTGCTATGCCAGCAAATCTGTTCGGCAATCTGAACAAGAGCGTCGTTTTCCCACTTCTGTCGAAGGTTCATCACGACAAGGCCAGGCTATGCAGCGCTCAGCTCAAGGGGTATGCTTTGACGGCGGCGCTTGCTCTACCGACTAGCGCATTTCTATGTTGTTTCGCAAAAGAGATTGTTCTGACAATCCTCGGCCAGAAATGGATGGATGCCGTCGCTCCCATTATCATATTCTCTGCAGTAATTTATTTCCGCGTGGGTTATAGAGTGTGTGCAGCCGTGACGCTTGCGACGGGCCAAAGTTACCGAACGGCCTCCATGCAGATCATTTACATGGCCCTTGTCGCTTCATTCGCGTTCTTCTCGGCGCCCTATGGCGTGAACGCAGTGGCCTTTTCAGTGTCCGGCGCCATTGCGACGAGTTTCTTCCTCTATGCGGCGATGACTTGTCGGATGACGGCATTATCAGCTCTGGATTTCGCGCTCGTCCATGCGCCGCCTGTCGCATTCGCCGCTGTGGTGTTCGCCACCGGCTCGGCGGTCAAAATGCTGCTTGCCGGATCGCCCGACTATCTTGTGCTCGCGACCGGACTTCTCGTTATAGGTACATTGTCCGTTGTCACTGTCTATCTGAGAGCGTCGCTACTCTTCGGAAAACATGGTGCGGAAGTCTTGCAGACCCTAACATCCAAGAAAACGAAATGGATTAGATTTGCATAGCCAACGATACCCTGCACACTCGGCGCCTCTCCGACTGCCCATCCGACGATTTGGGGTGCGCGATCACATCATAAGTACGGGGATTGGAGACACAGTCGGCGGCCTTGAGACGGTTGGCCTCCTTTCCTTGACGAGGAGGCGATTGCCGTTTTCTCTCACCGGAACGGCTGCTCCTCCAAGCCGTTAACCGCACAAAGTCAGAAATTATCACCTCCATAATCGAACAATTCCGCGGTTGCGCGGGTGCTTTCCCAAATCCGCTGTCGTGCTGAACGATCGAGGCGGGCAACCGCTCGCGTGTTGACGTCTGATGCGATGTGATCGGATGCTTCGTCCAATTTTATCCGCAGCTTTTCGCCAGTTGCGGCGTCTGCGTTTGCCTTTCGCGCCGTCCCAAATGATTTAACCTTAAACCTGATCTTTCCGTCCTCCGCTGCCGCTATGCCGAGCGCGTCGTAAAGGCTTCTAACAAACGCATCCGGTGATTGGATCAAATCCTCGAATCGAAGCGATAGCGCATCACGCTTCCTCGAGGCTTTGAACATCAGGCTAGTCACATCATTGTACCATTTGATCGCGCTCGCCTCGCTGAGACCGCTGCGTATCAGCCCTTCGCACATCGGCAATGGATGCCGCGTAAGCACAAGGTTCCGCGCTTCCATAAAGCCGCGCGCAATCGCGTCGTCGAATGCGATGTAGTAGTCCATCACCTTCAAAACGACGTAGCGTGCTTGGGCCTTTTCGTTGCGCTCCCCAGAGAGGACGGTCTCGGCAGTCGCTGCGCGCATATGCCGCCAAAAGACGGGAACAGATGCCCAGTTGACGGCCCCGCCAATATGGCACGCAGCCTTGCGCAGCTTGTGGAAGCGTCCGAACACTCCCACATGCCATTCGTACTTTGGCATCAACACATCCGGCGAACTGCCGATGATATTCCAGACAATGCTTGACCCACCTCGGCCAAAGCAATTCAATAGAAGTGCATTGGGCGGAAGAGCCTTGCCCGGCCTAGTGAGAGGCGAAGCACCGATCCTGTCGGCGGTCTGCATCTGCTTTCTCCGTTATAGCATCAGGCGCGACACACTTTCCCTGGCTGTCGTTGAAAGGCTAAACCGAAAGCTATGATATGCTGCGGAGCTTGTGAGGAGAAGCGCGATATTAAGAGGTCACATCCCGAAACCAGCAATTATTGGCACACGACAATGACCAACCAACTTTCTCGCCGGGACCTGGCGCGGGCCGCATGCGCCGCCCTTGTGCTGACGGCATCCGGTCGCCTGGGACGGGACGCTCGCGCCGCCGGTCCGGCGCAAGGCTCGCAGCCGAACGCTCACTCCTGGCATCCTGGTCTGTTCCCGGAAATGATTGTAAAATCCTGGTTTCAGGAGGATCTGGCCGAAGGCGAAGTCTCCTCGTGGCAATCGGGCGGCGTGAAGCCGGTGGCTGCGATGCAAGCCGAGCCCTCCCTGCGCCCGACAAAGCTTCCGAATAACGGCGGCGTTCTCTTCAAGAAGGGCACGAAACAGGCATTGACTTGGCCTGCCGATAATGATGCCCCGTATCTTCACCGCTGGTGGTTGGTGATCGCCCGGTGCAATTCGGCAGTCAACGCCGACGCGAATAACGTTTCCGTTCTTTGCGTCAATGGCGCGGAGGGTGGCCCGGTGCATCGCCAGCCCCAGGTCTGTTTCAAGCCCTCGGCCGGCACATTCGTTTCGCGGCTCCATGACGGCAAGCTCAAGAGCGAGGAAGGGCTATGCTCGACGGATTTTGGCGACTGGAATGTCATGGTCGGGTACCGCCGCGGATTAGTGATGCAGGCCATGGTGAATGGGGTCAAGACGGCCGGCCAGACGATTTATGCATTGGCACCCAACCGGATGAAATCGCAGAGCTTCATGGGCGATGTGAACAATCCGATGAGGGCCGATGTCGCGATCGACTGCGTCATCATCGGACAAAGCGAACTAAATGACTCCCAGATCGACAGGCTAATGGGATGGGGCATGTGGCGCGTCGGCCGGCAATCCGCCCTGCCCGGCGATCATCCCTATCGCCAGAGCCCTCCTTCAGCTGTGGATGCGAACGACAAACCGGAACGTTATGCGTTCGATGCAGCCTCGTGGGCGTCCTGGGCAGCCATCGGCGATGAGCGATATGCTCATCGTGGTGAGGCGGCGCCCCCGATCCGCGCTTACACAACGGTTTTTTTTGACGACTTCGAATCCAACTCGGTTGTCGATAATTCCACAGGCGCGCAAAGCAGCATCTGGTATGCGCCGACCCATCTGACGACCGTTGGTGTTGACGCCGCTACCCCGCCGATCTCGGCGTCGCCCTCCTCCTATGTGCACGACGCCACCAGCCACACGCTGGCGCTCCGGCTCTTGCATAAGGGCCGTTGGAGAACAGGTGCGTTCTCTTCCGTGAACAACAATGGCCAAGGGCGGTGTTGGGGAAAGGGGATCTTTGAGATCCGCGCCAGACTGCCGAAGATACTCGCGCCCCGCCCTGGATTTTTCCCTGCTTTCTGGGCGTATGGGAAGGAGCATCTATTCTGGCGGACGCGCAATCGTCTTGAGACGGACTTTTGGGAATATGACGGTCTCAATGGGGCCTATATCAACATCAGCCAGCACGTGCACAAACCCAGGCTCGGCTATGCAGATCCACATATCACGCCACGTGACGTGCGCCGGAAAATCGCCGGCTATCAAGTCGATCCATCAAGTGGTTTTCCCAGCACGATCGACGTATACGATGGCGAATTTCATACTTGGTACGCGCAGATCGAAGATGATTATACTTATTTCGTGATCGACGGCTATGAAGTGGCGCGCGTTCCGACGACACCGGAACTCGCAGTAAAAAAATACATCATCGTGGATTTCGCTTACGATAAAAAAAAGGGGCGCGCTCAACCGGACCCGTCGCAGACGTATGACATGGTGATTGACTATATAAGGGTCCGGCAGACGGAAACGGAACTGGCCAGGGTCCCGACGGCCTTCAGCGCATTGCCGGCCTTCTCGGGCCGGGCTTCGCCGGGCCAGGCGCTGACCGTCGTGCCGAACGTTATTGCGTCGCAAATAGAATGTCTATGGTATCGTGACGGCGTTCCGATCGTGGGCGAAACCGGCACAAGCTATGAGCTCAGCTCGCGGGATGTCGGGCATAAGATTCGCTGCCATGTTCGCGCGGTTTCTGTGCTCGACCAGCCAGAAGCCTGGACCCCGGAGAGCGAGACCGTCGGCTAGAACGTATCGACTGCGCGACACCAGGATGCGTTCTCGTCGGACTGCTGAAGAGCTCTGCCACCAGTAAGCCTCCCCGCAGCCGAGGAGGGTGAGTTTTCCCAACAGGTGGAAACCTCTTCGATTTGCGACTGCCACAGAGCAGCGTGAAGTGTTTCTCCGCGGGCTGGCATTGATACATCCAACAAGTTCTGTTTCCGGGAAAGAGAACGTGCTAAAAGGATATCGCGCCGCGAGGGGGCTGTGATGCGTTATCTCCTCACATTCGCGATACTGAGCCTCTTCCTGCCAATCAGGCTCGAGACGGGTCTTGTATTGCTGCGTCCGTTCGAGCTGATCGCATTGCTGATGCTCTTTTTTGGCCTGGCGACGGGGCGTTGGCGAAATTTGGCTTTTTCAGCCGGTTTTCTACTGCTCCTGCCCTTCTTGGGCTGGCATATGGTCTCGGCCTTCAGCGTGGACGCAGAGAACGGCCTCCGCGAGCTGTTGCAGATGTCCACTGTGGGCGCCTTTGCGTTCGCCATCGCACAGGAGGCTAGATGGCTCGAGACGCAGAAGGCCGTCAACATCTTGCTTTTCGGCATGGTGCTGATCCTCGCCTATACGATCACCTGGCATGTCGCCCATGGCTACTTGGTCGGTTGGAAGCATCTGGTCGATCCGAGACTCGCGTTCACCTTCCTTCCAATTGCGCTCGCAGGGCTCCTCCTCTTCGTCAACCGGGGCAAGCGGCGCGCCCTTTGGTTGGTATGGGCGGGGATACTTCCCCTGCTCGTGCTATCCGGGGAACGCAAGGCGTTTTTGATCTATGTCTTTCTGACCGCCGCGCTTCTGATGCGCGGACGGCTCGCTGCGATGGTGCCAGCGATCGCCGCTGGCTTCGTGGCACTTTTCGTGCTGTCGACCACGATCAATAACGCCTATGTCGAGAAGCAAATGCAGACCATTCTCGATCCGCTGAGCATGGGGCAATACGAATATCTGATCGCGAAGGGGAAATTTGCCCCCGGAGACACCCCGAGCAATGTACAGCGCGCGTTTGCTTTCACGCTGTCCAGACAACTCATCTCCGAATATCCACTGATGGGCGTGGGTACGAACCAATTCAAGAATATTATCGAGACGGATTTCAGCGCACTTCCTGACGAGTTGCAGCTTGGGATACATGGCGAGTTTCAACGTATCCTCACCGAGAACGGCATCATTGGGCTCAGCCTATATTTTCTCATATGGATTGCAGCATGGTTTCGCTTAAGCCGTACTCTAAGCTGGGCGCTTTCTCACGGATTGATCGGAGCGGTCCAGGCACGGCTTCTGCCCCTCGTGCTCCTTGTTCCTTGCGCCTTTTACGTTGGAACAGAAGCCTCCGGCACACGAGCTTTCGTTACGCTGAGTCTTGTCTCGCTCCTGCCTGAATTGACGCGGCACGGGCTTTGCCTATCATTACACAGGATGCGGAGGAGCCACCCCAGGGGCATGAGACATCCTCGATTTCTCGCGAGCCCCTTGCCAGGAAACGCGAGATGAGTGTTTCGGTTATCATGACATGTCACAATGAAGAACGCTTCATCGTGCAGGCAGTGGAAAGCGTGATTAATCAGACCGCGTCGAGTCACATCAAAGAGGTCATAATTGTCAATGATGGCTCGAAGGACGGCTCGTCGGAAGCGATTGCATCGCTGGGTAGCAGGGAGCCGCGCCTACATGTCCTGACGACGGCGGGTATCGGACTTTCATCGGCGAGGAATCTTGCGATCAGACATGCTGCCGGCGATCTTATTGCAATTCTCGACGGCGATGACTTCTGGGCCGAGGACAAGCTTGAGCGTCAATTAGCCGTCTTGGGCAATGGCTGCAAGGCAGGTCTTGTCTATGGCGATTTTGTCGATTTTTCCGCTCCGGATCTGTCCGATGCTCTACACGTCGCCGTGCGCCGCTATCGCGCGGACCAATGCGATACACTGCGGACATATTTTCTTCTTGATGGGCCTATTATTCCTTCCAGTGTGGTTATGCGGCGGGAGATGGTCGAAGATATCGGGTTATTCAACGAGGCATTCGGGGTTGGAGAGGATACAGAGTTTTGTTTGCGCGCAGCCGAGCGTTGGACATTTCAACATGTAGCCGGAGCACTCGTCTATAAACGGCGCCATGGCTCAAACATAACCCGCAGACTCGACGCGCTTCTGCCGGTAGGCGAAGGCCTCACGCGAGATTGGGCCATGCGACGGCCGGAACTTGCGCACCTCGCTCGTCGGCGCAACGCGCGTTTGTGCGCAAAGGCGGGCAATGATTGCGTGGCTCAAGGCGAAATGAAACGCGGAGCGCGCTTGCTCATTCGCGCGATGTGGCACGATCCATTGTCATGGCGGGTGTACGTTTACTTTTTTCTTTGCGCCCTGCCGAGGGGCATGGATCCGCAGGTGCGCCGTGCAGCCAAGCTATTGTTCTACCGCGCCTTTCGCAAAGGCTTTGCTGACGGATCTTAATGATGCTGGCTTCCCGCTTCGCGCGATGAAGGCGGCAGCACTCGCCGGATTTTGATTCCACCGCGTTCTGCAACCGACGGCGTTGAAGCCACATTGTCGATGCAGCATCGATCGCTGCCTTCCGTCCCCGGAGGCGGGCCAAGAACGCACCATCCATGGCAGTATATTGTAAGCGATGTCCCGACGGCACCTTTCGGTGATCGGCGTGAAGGACGATGTTCGGAGCCTTTGAGGGCTTCGACACATGACGATTTCAGAGCTTA
>NZ_JAMYLP010000127.1:0-12368 GCF_040318085.1 Mesorhizobium sp. M1322 | reverse complement strand
CGGCGCCACCGGGGGGGGGGGGGCACCGCATCCTGCTGTTGGGCGGGTTGCTGGGCGCCCGTGGCGGCGGGGGCCCCGCCGGGGCCCAGCTGCTGGGCGCCGGCGAGGCCGGCGACGCGCAGCGCGGAATTGGCCCGGTCGGCATAGAACATGCGCTCCATGCGAAAGCGGTGGTCGGCGGCGGGGATGAGCTTGCCGAATTCGTGGATGATCGCCGCTTCGTCCTTGGCTTCCAGTTTCTCGATGCGCCAGAAAGGCGACAGCACCGAGCGCGCCGCCTCGACATTGCCCTGCGACAGATAGGAGCGGGCGAGGATGACCACGCCCTCGACTGTTTGTGGCTGGCTGCCGCCGAATGCCTGCACCACGATCTCAGGCGCGGGGTTTTCGCTGTAAAGCGCGCGCTCGCTGTTCTTGCGCAAGGCGATCAAGCCCGGCCAGTTCGGCAGCATTTTCGCAGCATCGGCGATCTCGCCGCTTGGCACCTTGTCGCCGCCATAGAGCGCGATCGACCAGGCAACGATATGCTGGTCGAGCGAATTGACCGGCAGGGCCTCGCGCACTTCACGCGCACCGGCAATGTCGTTCGCCGCCAGCGCATCGAGGCCGCTCTTCAGCCTGGCAACGCTGGCGGATGGGGATCCCGTATCTTGCAGGCCCGTATCCGGCAGGCCCGCATCCTGCAGATTTGGCATCGGAATGGCCGACGTCACCTGCACATCGATCTTGCCGGCGGCCACAAGGCTCGGCGTCAACAGGAGAATTGCGCCAAGCAGCGCGAAAAAATGAGGCTGCCTGGTCGGCATGGTCTTCATCATTTCCTGTCTTACGCATTACCAACAGGCACAGATCAACTGAAGCCTAATTGGCCGTGATGAAGAGCCCGTAAACAAAGGGCTATCAGGGTGGTTCAAATTGCGCTTGCTGGCACAACTGCCATGCTTGCCGCGCAACGGTGTCGAGACTATGGTGCGCCGCTTCGCTTTCGGCTAGAAGGCGCGCACGACAAAACACCTATAGCTCCTGGCGTCTTCTCAGACGCGCAAAGGGCGCTGTAGCACTTTAATTTGGTGCATGATCTTTTCCGAAATCGACTCCGATTTTCGGGGTCATGTGCTAGTCCCAAGGAGTTGGACGACATGCTGAGAGGCTCGCTTACTGCGCTCGTGACACCGTTCGAAAAGAGCGGCCGTTTCGACGAGAAAGCCTTTCGCGCTCTCGTCGCCTGGCAGCTCGCCGAAGGCACGACCGGTCTGGTTCCGGTCGGCACCACCGGTGAGTCGCCGACGCTGTCGCATGACGAGCATCGCCACGTCGTCAAGGTATGCATCGAGGTGGCCAAGGGCCGCGCTCCGGTCGTCGCCGGCGCCGGCTCCAACAACACCGAAGAGGCGGTTGGGCTAGTGCAATATGCCGAGAAGGCGGGCGCCGACGCGGCACTCGTCGTCACGCCCTACTACAACAAGCCGACGCAGCGCGGTCTCTATGCGCATTTCGCCGCGGTCGCCAAGGCGACCAGCCTGCCGATCATCATCTACAACATTCCGCCGCGCTCGGTGATCGACATGACGCCCGAGACGATGGGCGAGCTGGTACGTGACTTCAAGAACATCATCGGCGTCAAGGATGCCACCGGCAAGGTCGAGCGGGTTTCCGAGCAGCGCGCCACCTGCGGCAAGGATTTCATCCAGCTTTCCGGCGAGGACGCCTCGGCGCTCGGCTTCAATGCCCATGGCGGCGTCGGCTGCATCTCGGTGACGGCGAATGTCGCGCCGCGGCTATGCGCCGAATTCCAGGAGGCGACGCTTTCCGGCGACAGCGCCAAGGCGCTCGACCTGCAGGACCGCCTGCTGCCGCTGCACAAGGCGATTTTCCTGGAACCCGGCGTGTCCGGCGCGAAATATGCACTGTCGAAGCTCGGCAAGGTCGAGAACGTGCTGCGTTCGCCGCTGGTCACCGTCGAGCCGTCGACCGCCGAGAAGATCGATGCGGCCATGAAGCACGCCGGCTTGATTAACTAGGGATGAGGCGCCACCTCTCCGCATCATGAATCAAGTCAGAAAAGCCGATCCCAACAACAAGACCGTTGCGGAAAACCGCAAGGCGCGGTTTTCCTATGAGGTGCTCGACACGATCGAGGCCGGCCTGGTGCTGACCGGCACCGAGGTGAAGTCGCTGCGCCAGGGCCAGGCCAACATCCAGGACAGTTACGCCTCGGTCGAGGGCGGTGAGATCTGGCTGATCAACTCCTATCTGCCGGAGTACCTGCAGGCCAACCGCTTCAACCACGAGCCGCGCCGGCGCCGCAAACTCCTGCTCAACAAGCGCGAGATGGCCAAGCTGTCGCAAAGCGTCGACCGCGAAGGTATGACGCTGGTGCCGCTAAAAATCTATTTCAACGACCAGGGCCGGGCGAAGCTTTTACTCGCCGTCGGCCGCGGCAAGAAATTGCACGACAAGCGCGAAACCGAAAAGCAGCGTGATTGGTCGCGCGAAAAGGGCCGGCTGCTGAAGGAGCGTGGGTAGGCTGGGAGCCACTCTTTGAAGAACAGGATCGCCCTCTGGGGTGCGGCCAGCCTGATCCTGGCGTGCCTCGTCGCGGCCGGTGGCTATTTCTATTTCCTTCCGTTTTCTCCGGACCGCGACAAATATCCGGTCAGGGGCATCGACGTTTCCCATCATCAGCGGCAGATCGACTGGCGGCGTGTTGCCGCCGACGACGTCGCCTTCGCCGTCATCAAGGCAACCGAAGGCGGCGACTATGTCGACGATGCTTTCGCCGCCAATATGCGTGAGGCGCGCGCGGCCGGTGTGACGGTCGGTGCCTATCATTTCTTCACCTTCTGCAGGCCTGGCGCCGATCAGGCGAAGAATTTCATCTCCGTCGTGCCGCGCAATAAAGCGCTGCTGCCGCCGGTGGTGGATATCGAATTCGTCGGCAATTGTCCGCGGCGGCCATCGCCCGAAGAATTGAACAAAGAACTCTCGGCTTTCCTCGGCCCTGTCGAGGCAGCCTTCGGCAAGACGGCGATCCTTTATGTGACCGACGAGGCCGCACGGGTCTATGCCGCCCAGATCGTCGGCCGTCCGCATTGGGTTCGTTCGCTGGCGCTATGGCCAGGTCATGACGACTGGATCTATTGGCAGTACCACGACAAGGGTCGCGTCGACGGCATCAGCGGCGATGTCGACTTGAATGTCCTTCAGGGCGGGCAGGAGAAGTTGGCCGAGCTGTTTGCGCCGCCGCCCGAATCTATCTCTCGAGAAACGCCGCTATATCCCTGAAGACGTTGACGAACATCGCTTCCGTCAGCACGCCGGTGTTGGTGTTGTAGCGCGAGCAGTGATAGCTGGAAAATAGCGTCACGCCATTGGTTTGCTGCTGCCCGCCATGCTTGAACGGATATGCGGCAACACGCTGGCCGAGCGCCCGCACGGTCGACTGGTGCGCGATCGAGCCCAGCGCCAGCACGGCGCGCAGGTTTCTAAACCGCGCGATCGTCGGCACCAGGAACGTCCGGCAGGTGGCAATCTCGGCGCCGACCGGCTTGTTGTCCGGTGGCACGCAGCGCACTGCATTGGTGATCGCCGTGCCGACAAGCTCCAGCCCGTCATCGGGCCGCGCCTTGAATTGGCCGCGAGCAAAGCCGTGTGTGATCAGCGTGTTGTAGAGCAGGTCGCCGGCAAAGTCGCCGGTGAAGGGACGTCCGGTGCGGTTTGCACCGCGCAGGCCCGGCGCCAGTCCGACGATCAGCAGCCGCACCGCATCCTCGCCCTCCGGCGGCAGGAAGGTCGGCACCGGCGCATTGAACCAGGACGGCTCGCGTTGCCGCCATTGCGCGATAAAATCATGCAGCCGCGGGCAGAGCGGGCAGTCGCGATCGGGCTCAGGGGACGCGACCAGGGGAGCGGTCAAGACCGCCGCCGTCAATACTCGTCCTCGTCGACTTCGGCCGGTTCGGGCCGGCGCACCGGCCGCTCGGACGGATCGCGGCCGACCTCGCTCTTCAGCGTCATCAGGTCGATGAAATGGTCGGCCTGGCGGCGCAGATCGTCGGAAATCATCGGCGGCTGCGAAGCCATGGTGGAGACGATCGAGACCTTGCGCCCGCGCCGCTGCAGCGCCTCGACCAGCGTGCGGAAATCGCCGTCGCCGGAAAAGATGACATAATGGTCGACGACATCGGCGAGTTCCAGCGCATCCACGGTCAACTCGATGTCCATATTGCCCTTGATCTTGCGGCGGCCGGTCGAGTCGGTGAATTCCTTGGCCGGCTTTGTCACCACCTTGAAGCCGTTATAGTCGAGCCAGTCGATCAGCGGCCGGATCGAAGAGTATTCCTGATCCTCGACCAGCGCAGTGTAGTAGTAAGCACGCAGCAGATAGCCGCGCTTCTGGAAGCTCGACAAAAGCCTGCGGTAGTCGATATCGAAGCCGAGGGCGCGCGACGTTGCGTAAAGATTGGCACCGTCGATGAAAAGAGCGATTTTTTCCCTAGGGTCGAACATGGAAATATTCCTTTTCGAAAATAAGCGGTCTAAATGCGCGTGACTATCGGTCGGCTTGAAATAACCCCGGCTGACTTCGTCATTCGAGATAACGCCGGTTTTACGGCAATCCAAGGGTATGATGCTGGATAGCAAGCAATTGTGATCGGTGCCGTATAGTCGCATGCGGGTGGGCCCGGACTCGCATTGGCCCGGCCTTGGACCTGGCCCCGGAACCGGCATTGCCAAAAAGCTTGTATTTTGGCGGCGTTCGGGTTATGGACCGCGCCTGTTTTCCATCAAATCCAGGCATGAAAGGGGCAGCTCATGGCCCGCGTAACCGTTGAAGATTGCATCGACAAGGTCGACAACCGCTTCGAGCTCGTGCTTCTGGCCGGCCACCGCGCCCGTCAGATCAGCCAGGGCGCCCAGATCACCGTTCCTCGCGACAACGACAAGAATCCGGTCATCGCGCTGCGCGAGATCGCCGAGGAGACATTGTCGCCCGACGACCTCAAGGAAGACCTGATCCACTCGCTGCAGAAGCATGTCGAGGTCGATGAGCCGGAAGCCGACGGCGAGGCGATCGCCGACCAGACCGGTACCGCCGCTGCGGCAACCGATGCCGACGACACCGAGGACAACATCACCTTCGACCGCATGACCGAGGAAGACCTCCTGGCCGGCATCGAAGGTCTGGTGCCGCCGTAAAAAAGCGACGACTATTGATCTTGGCAGCCGCTGCCGACACTTTCGCGTCGGCGGTTTCGTGGTTATCTATGACATGCGCCGTACGCCAGTGCGGCGCATGATTCGTTTCAGCACTGCGAGATCCCGCCCATGATGCGTCAGTATGAGCTTGTCGAGCGCGTCCAGCGCTACAAGCCTGACGTCAACGAGGCGCTGCTCAACAAGGCCTATGTCTACGCCATGCAGAAGCATGGTCACCAGAAGCGCGCCTCCGGCGATCCCTATTTCTCGCATCCGCTTGAAGTCGCCGCCATCCTCACCGAAATGCACATGGATGAGGCGACCATCGCGGTTGCCCTGCTGCACGACACGATCGAGGACACCACGGCGACCAGGGCCGAGATCGACGAGCTGTTCGGTCCGGAGATGGGCAAGCTGGTCGAAGGCCTGACCAAGCTGAAGAAACTTGACCTCGTCTCCAAAAAGGCCGAGCAGGCTGAAAACCTGCGCAAGCTCTTGCTGGCGATCTCGGAAGACGTTCGCGTGCTGCTGGTCAAGCTCGCCGACCGCTTGCACAACATGCGCACTCTCGACCATGTGCCCGAAGCCAAGCGCCTGCGCATCGCCGAGGAAACGATGGATATCTATGCGCCGCTGGCCGGGCGCATGGGCATGCAAGGCATGCGCGAGGAGCTCGAGGAGATCGCCTTCCGCTTCATCAATCCGGAAGCCTACCGCGCCGTCACCGCGCGGCTCGCCGAAATCTTCGAGCGCAACAAGGATGTGCTGTCCGAGATCGAGAGGGCGCTGTCCACGCTGTTCGACAAATATGCCATCAAGGCCGAGGTCAAGAGCCGCCAGAAGAAGCCGTGGTCGGTGTTCCGCAAGATGGAGGCCAAGGCGCTGTCCTTCGAGCAGCTGTCCGACATTTTCGGCTTTCGCGTCGTCGTCGATACCGTCGAGGACTGCTACCGGGCGCTGGGCGCCATCCACACGACATGGTCGATGGTGCCAGGTCGCTTCAAGGATTACATCTCGACGCCGAAGCAGAACGACTACCGTTCGATCCACACCACCATCGTCGGACCGTCGCGCCAGCGCGTCGAGCTGCAGATCCGCACCCACCAGATGAACAAGATCGCCGAATATGGCGTTGCCGCGCATTCGATCTACAAGGACAGCGGCGGCAAGGTGAACGGCACCGCCCATGCGATCTCGAAGGAGACCAACGCCTATGCCTGGCTGCGGCGCACCATCGAGCAGCTTGCAGAAGGCGACAACCCCGAGGACTTCCTCGAAAACACCAAGCTGGAACTGTTCCAGGACCAGGTGTTCTGCTTCACGCCAAAAGGCATGCTGATCGCGCTGCCGCGCGGCGCCACGCCGATCGATTTCGCCTACGCCGTGCACACCGATGTCGGCGACACCTGCGTTGGCGCCAAGGTCAACGGTCGCATCATGCCGCTGATGACCGAGCTGAAGAATGGCGACGAGGTCGAGATCATCCGCTCCAAGGCGCAGGTGCCGCCGGCGGCGTGGGAGTCGGTCGTCGTCACCGGCAAGGCGCGCTCGGCGATCCGCCGCGCCACCAAGAATGCCATCCGCAAGCAGTATTCGGGTCTCGGCATCCGCATTCTGGAACGCGCCTTCGAGCGGTCAGGCAAGACCTTTACCAAGGAAAGCCTGAAATCGGTGCTGCATCGGCTGGCACGCAAGGACATCGAGGATGTGCTGGCTTCCGTCGGTCGCGGCGAACTTGCCTCCACCGATGTCATGAAGGCGGTGTTTCCCGATTACAAGGACGAGCGCGTCACGTTGGCCGCGCCCAAGCAGCGCGAGGAGGGCTGGTCGAAAATCCGCAACGCCGCCGGCATGCTGTTTCAGATTCCGGGGCGCGCGGCACGCAAGGACAAGGACCAGCCAAAGGACGGTGCCGTGCCGATCCGCGGCGTGCGCGGCGACCTGCCGGTGCGCTTCGCGCCGGAAGGTGCTGTGCCCGGCGACCGCATCGTCGGCATCGTGCAGCCGGGAACCGGCATCACCATCTATCCGATCCAGTCGCCGGCACTGCAGGCCTTCGACGACCAGCCCGAACGCTGGATCGACGTGCGCTGGGACATAGACGAACGCACCAAGGAGCGGTTTCCGGCGCGCGTCTCGGTCACCGCCATCAACGCGCCGGGGTCGCTCGCCGACATAGCGCAGGTCGTTGCATCCAACGATGCCAACATCCATACATTGTCGATGGTGCGCACCGCGCCTGATTTCACCGAAATGCTGATCGATCTCGAAGTCTGGGACCTGAAGCACCTGAACCGGCTGCTGTCGCAGCTCAAGGACAATTCGAGCGTCAGCGATGCAAGGCGCGTGAACGGCTAGAAATCACTACCGCATCGGCCCGAAAATCGGAATCGATTTTCGGAAAGCACGATGCGTAGGTAAAAGAGTTAGAGCGTACTTTGTGCGTCCAAGTGGACGCACGTCGCTCTAGCGTTGCTGGAGGCAAGGCAGAGATGAACACCGACGAAGTGCTGGGCATTTTCCGTGAAGCCGGTGCCGTTCTCGAAGGGCATTTCATCCTGACGTCGGGCTTGCGAAGCCCGGTCTTCCTGCAGAAGGCGCGGGTCTTCATGCATGCCGACAAGACCGAGCGCCTGTGCAAGGCGCTGGCCGATAAGATCCGCGCTGCTGTGTCCGGCAGGATCGACTATGTCGTCGGCCCGGCGATCGGCGGGCTGATTCCGGCCTACGAGACTTCGCGCCATCTTGGCGCACCGGCGATCTGGGTCGAGCGGGAAGGGGGCGAATTCAGGCTCCGCCGCTTCGAGATCGCCAAGGGTTCGCGCGTCGTCATTGTCGAGGACATCGTCACCACCGGCCTGTCGATCCGCGAGACCATCGACTGCCTGCGCGCGCTTGGCGCCGAGGTCGTTGCCGCTGCCTGCATCATCGACCGCTCGGCCGGCAAGACGGATGTCGGCGTGCCGCTGATCGCGCTCGCCGAATATGAGGTTCCGGCCTACCCGGCCGACAGGCTGCCGCCCGAGCTCGCCGCCATACCGGCCATCAAGCCGGGCAGCCGCAACATCTGATGCATGTCGCCCAAAAGTGCGCAGCGGTTTTGGGACAACGACATGCATAAACAACGTTAACTGAAGGCGCTACTGTGATTGCCGGCATCGATCATTTCGTGCTGACGGTTCGCTCCGTCGAAGACACCTGCGCCTTCTATCAGCGCGTGCTCGGTTTCAGGCGCCTCGACGAGCCGGACCGGCCGACGGCGCTGCTGTTTGGAACGCAAAAGATCAATGTGCATGAGGCAGGCCACACTTTCGAGCCGAAGGCCAAGGCGCCAACGCCAGGCTCCGCGGATTTCTGCCTGGTCGCCGCCCGTCCCCTCTCCGAGATATGCGCGAGCCTGGCGGCCAACGGCGTTGCCGTCGAAGTCGGGCCGGTCGAGCGGATCGGCGCCCATGGCCCGATGATGTCGGTCTATTTCCGCGACCCGGACGGGAATCTTGTCGAGGTCAGCGAGTATGGACCGTAGATAGCTGGGGTTGCTGCTGATCTCTGCGCCGAATTCGCCTCCTCAAATCCGCCGCCCGGCGCCCGACGAGCTTCGGTTGTCCTTCGGCCAGCATATCGCTATATCAAGGTCGTTGTTGCCTTTCGACGGCGGCAAAGCGCAAGATGTGGCTGTCGCGCCCGGGTGGTCGGAGCTGCAGCTTTTGGATATCAGGAAATGGAACAGAGTGCTTTTTCGACGCCGTAAGCCTGATGGTTTTTTCGAGCGGGTGCGTATCTATCTGTGGCTACGCCGCTCGTTCTCGCGCTCGCTGCGCCTGGCGGACAGAGCTGGAACCGACGGGCGGGAAGTTCCCGCCGAATGATCATTGGCATCGGCAGCGACCTGATCGATATCAGACGGATCGAAAAATCGCTGGACCGCCATGGCGAACGCTTCATCCAGCGCATCTACACCGAGGTCGAACAGGCCCGCTCCGAAAACCGCGGCGCCCGCGCCGCCTCCTATGCCAAGCGCTTCGCCGCCAAGGAGGCCTGCGCCAAGGCGCTGGGCACCGGTATGGCGCAAGGGGTGTTCTGGCGCGACATGGGCGTCGTCAACCTGGCCAGCGGCAAGCCGACCATGGCATTGACCGGCGGGGCGGCGGCGCAGCTGAACAAAATCCTGCCTGAAGGCCACAGAGCGGCGATCCACCTCACCATCACCGACGATTTTCCGCTTGCTCAAGCCTTTGTGATCATCGAGGCGTTGCCCGTCGAAGAAGCGCCATATTGATTGCATCTGACCACCGGCATGACGTTGCCCAGCGCGCGCCGAGACTCTATACCAACCAACGCATAATCGAGGACGACATGAGCGTGGCTGAAAAATCCCAGAAGAAATCCGGCGGACTTGGCGAAACCGTCAGCGTCATCGTCCAGGCGCTGTTGCTCGCTCTGGTCATCCGCACGCTCCTTTTTCAGCCATTCTCTATCCCGTCAGGGTCGATGCGGCCGACCTTGCTCGAAGGCGACTACCTCTTCGTCACCAAATGGTCCTATGGCTTCTCCCGCTATTCCCTGCCGTTCGGGCCGGACCTCTTTTCGGGCCGCATCTGGGGCGCCGAGCCGAAGCGCGGCGACGTGGCGGTGTTCAAGTTCCCGCCGGACCCCTCCGTCGACTACATCAAGCGCGTCGTCGGCCTGCCGGGCGACAAGATCCAGGTCAGGGACGGCCAGCTCTTCATCAACGGCGTCGGCGTGCCACGCCAGAAGGTCGGACAGATCGACAATCGCGACATCACCGAGAAGAGCGGGCCGGTCGACGTCTATCGCGAGACATTGCCGAACGGCGTCAGCTATGACACGCTCGACCTGACACCCAACTCGATCGGTGACGACACCCAGGAATTCGACGTGCCGCCCGGCCACTATTTCATGATGGGCGATAACAGGGACAATTCCTCGGACAGCCGCTTCACCGTCGGTTTCGTCCCCGACGAGAACCTGGTTGGCCGCGCCAACCTCATCTTCTTCTCGATCGGTGGCAGCGCCAGCCCGCTCGAAATCTGGAAATGGCCGTCGCAGATGCGCGCGTCGCGCCTGCTCCATTTCGTCAATTAGGATCATGGCGGCGACAAAACGGCTGACCGTCGACGCGCTCGCCGAAGCGCTCATGCAGCGCACCGGGCACGCCTTTGCCGACCGCCAGCGCCTGCAGCGCGCGCTGACCCATGCCAGCGCCCGCAGCATCCATGCCGGCATCGACTATGAGCGTTTCGAATTCCTGGGCGACCGTGTCCTCGGACTGGTCGTCGCCGACATGCTTCTGGTGGCGTATCCGGACGCTGCCGAAGGTGAGCTGTCGCTCCGGCTCAACGCGCTGGTCAATGCCGAGGTGCTGGCAGAGATCGCCGAGGAGATCGGCCTGCCGGAGCTGATCCGTGCCGGCTCGGACGTACGCGGCCTGGACGGGCGCAAGCGTGTCAATCTGCGGGCTGATGCGCTGGAATCGCTGATCGCCGTACTCTATCTCGACGGCGGGCTGGAGGCGGCCCGCGCCTTCATCCACAAATACTGGCGACCGCGCTCGCAGGCCACCGGTGCAGCCCGCCGCGATGCCAAGACCGAACTGCAGGAATGGGCGCATCAGGCCGCAGGCGCCGTGCCGGTCTACATAATTGACAGCCGCGAGGGACCGGACCACGATCCGCTATTCACCGTCAGCGTCAAGGTCGGCGCCTTTCCGCCGGCGACGGGCAGCGGGCGCTCCAAGCGCGAGGCCGAGCAAGCCGCCGCTACTGCACTGCTGTTGCGCGAAGGCGTCTGGCTAAATAAGGGGAGCGCGGCATGACCGCCACCGAAGACGTCCCGCCGGCAGCAGAAGCTGCCACCACGCACTCTGGCTTCGTCGCGTTGATCGGCGCGCCCAATGCGGGAAAATCGACGCTGGTCAACCAATTGGTCGGCGCCAAGGTGTCGATCGTCACCCACAAGGTGCAGACGACGCGCGCCATCGTGCGCGGCATCGCCATCCACAATAACGCACAGATCGTCTTCGTCGACACGCCGGGCATCTTCAAGCCGAAGCGGCGGTTGGACACGGCGATGGTGACGACCGCCTGGGGCGGCGCCAAGGACGCCGACATCGTGCTGTTGCTGATCGACGCCGAGCGCGGCATCAGAGGCGACGCCGACGCTATCCTCGAACGGCTGAAAGATGTCCGCCAGCCGATGGTGCTGATCCTCAACAAGGTCGACCGGGTTAAGCCCGAAGCGCTGCTGGCCCTGTCGGCGGCAGCCAACGAAAAAGTGCCCTTCAAGCGGACCTTCATGGTCTCGGCGCTAACCGGGTCGGGCTGCAAGGACCTGCTCGACTATCTCTCGGAAACCCTGCCTGCCGGCCCCTGGTATTACCCGGAAGACCAGATCTCCGACCTGCCGATGCGTCAGCTGGCGGCCGAGATCACTCGCGAAAAGCTCTATCTCAGGCTGCATCAGGAACTGCCCTATTCCTCCCATATCGAGACCGAGAAGTGGGAAGAGAAGAAGGATGGCTCGGTGCGCATCGACCAGACCATCTATGTCGAGCGTGACAGCCAGAAGAAGATCGTGCTCGGCCACAAGGGCGAAACGATCCGTGCCATCGGCCAGGCGGCACGCATAGAGATATCAGGCATCCTCGAACAGAAGGTGCATCTTTTCCTGTTCGTCAAGGTGCGCGAGAACTGGGGCGACGACCCCGAGCGCTATCGCGAGATGGGGCTGGAGTTTCCGCATTAGAGCATGTTCCCGAAAAGTGGGAGCCGGTTTTCGGAAAGATCATGCTCAAACAAGAAGTCACTATCGACACAACCCTCGTGAGCCGGTTGGTCGCCACGCAATTTCCCCGATGGAAGGATCTTGCTGTCAGGCCGATGGCATCAGGCGGATGAGACAACAGGACTTTTCGTCTGGGAGACCATATGCTGGTGAGGCTGCCGAGTGCGGCCGCCTATGCCACCTTCTCCCCGTATAGTGACGAGGAGAAGGGGCTGGCCGCAACTCTTTCTGCAACGCTGGAAATTGGCGAAATCACTCGCGAAGGCGTCTTTCTCCCCGTCACTATACCTATCGGATTCACACATTATGAACATCGAGCGTGGCTCCGTATTTGATGGCGGAGAATTCGGCGAGACCGATGCGCA
>NZ_JAMYLP010000126.1:0-12755 GCF_040318085.1 Mesorhizobium sp. M1322 | reverse complement strand
AGGCCATATCGGCCAGCTTTACGAGCTGACGGGGCCACGGCTGCTGAGCTTCGCCGACGCGGTCGCCGAGATCGGCAAGGCGAACGGCCGCGACATTCGGTTCAAACGGATTTCGCATGCCGAGTTCACTGCCGCAGTAGCCGGGTACGAGTTGCCGGCCGAGTTCGCCTGGCTGCTCAATGAACTGTTCACCGAAGTGCTCGACGGCCGCAACGAGGCGCTGACCGACGGCGTCCAGCGCGTGCTCGGCCGAGCGCCAAGGGACTTCTCCGCCTACGCAACCGAAACCGCCGCTACCGGCATCTGGAGCAACTGACATGATCATGAAACTGCTCCCTCCCCTAACCTTCGTAGCCGCGCTCGGCTCGGGCGTCGTCGCTGGTGTCTTCTTCGCCTTTTCCAGCTTCGTCATGCCGGGCCTCGCCCGCATGCCTGCCGCGGGCGGTATCGCCGCCATGAATTCGATCAACGTCACTGCGGTGACGCCGATGTTCATGACCGCGCTTTTCGGCACCGGGCTGGTCTGCCTCATCCTCGTCGTCAGCGCCATTCTCGGCTGGAACCAGCCGGGTTCGTTCTGGCTTCTCGCCGGCGCCCTGATCTATGTCGTCGGCAACCTGATCGTGACGATGATCTTCAACGTGCCGCTCAACAACGCTCTGGCCGCCGTCGATCCGGCGAGCGCCAACGGCGCCGCGGTGTGGACCACCTATCTCAGGGACTGGGTGATGTGGAACCATGTCCGCACCATCACCGCCATCGCCGCGCTGGGCTGCTTCATCATGGCATGGCGGTGAATGCACGACAGAAGAGTAAAAGACCCTCAGGCAGGGTCTTTTGACTTATGGCCCTTTCGATCGGCATGGCCGAGATCGCGATCCGGATCGATCACGTCGCGAACCAGTTGCTTGAGCTTTGCGGCATCGGGAAAGCCGCCATTACGCTTGCGGTCCCAGACCAGCGTGTCGTTGCAGCTGATGGTGAAGATGCCGCCGGTGCCCGGTACCAGCGTGACCTCGCCCAGATCCGTTCCGAAGGTCGACAGCAGCTCCTGCGCCATCCAGCCGGCCCGCAGCAGCCACTGGCACTGCGTGCAATAGGTGATGCGGACCTGGGGCAACGGCTTTTCGGTCATGTCAGATTGAGCTCCGCTCATGTCGGACTGAGCTCGCTCATGTCTGGCTGAGCCGTGCTCATGCCGCGCTGAGTTTCGCCATGGTCTCGTCGTCGACCTCGAAATTGGCGTAGACGCTCTGCACGTCGTCATCGTCCTCGAGCGTCGCGACCAGCTTCATCAGCGACTGTGCCCGTTCCTCGTCAACCGCAATGTTGGTTTGCGGCTTCCAGATCGGCTTCACCGATTCAGCCTCGCCGAGCGCGCCTTCCAGCGCCTTCGACACCTCACCCAGATTCTCGAAGGCGCAATAGATCGTGTGGCCTTCCTCGTCCGACTGGACGTCGTCGGCACCGGCCTCGATCGCCGCGTCCATGACCTTCTCGGCACTGCCGACTGACGCCGGATAGAAGATCTCGCCGACACGGTCCCACATGAACGACACCGAGCCGGTTTCGCCCATCGCCCCACCGGCCTTGGTGAAGGCGGCGCGCACATTCGACGCCGAGCGGTTGCGGTTGTCGGTCAGCGCCTCGACGATGAGAGCAACGCCACCCGGCCCGTAGCCTTCGTAGCGCACGGCTTCGTAAGTCTCGGCATCGCCCATCGACGCCTTGTTGATGGCGCGCTGGATATTGTCCTTCGGCATCGACACCGCTTTGGCGTTCTGCACGGCAAGACGCAGGCGCGGGTTCATCGACGGATCCGGCGTGCCGCTCTTGGCGGCGACGGTTATTTCGCGCGCCAGCTTGGAAAACATTTTCGACCGCACCGCGTCCTGGCGGCCCTTGCGGTGCATGATGTTCTTGAACTGTGAATGGCCAGCCATGGCACCCCTGTCGTCTTCTTGGCAGAGCATCCTGCAGCGAGGTAGTCACCTCGCCTTTTCCCAAAACGCTCGAATTCAAAACTTCAGAACGTCCTTGGTGCGTCCGGATGGACGTATGGCGCTCTATGTCGGAATGGCCGGCTTATAGATAAATCGGCTCAATTCGTCCAGCCGCGCCGTAAGGGTGGTGCGCAACGTGCCCACCAACTGCATCCTGTGGCCGTTCACCCTTCCAGATCGGATTTCAGCCGGTCGAGAATGCTGATCGCATGCGTGGCGTACTGGCTAATCCAGCGGTCGTGGATCTGCTTGATCGGCAGCGCATTGAGATGGTTCCAGCGTTCGCGTCCCTCGCGCCGCGCCACGACCAGGTCGGCTTCCTCCAGCACTTTCAGATGCAGCATGACGGTGCAGCGGTCCATGTCGGGAAAGGCATCGCACAGCATGCCGGTGGTCCGCGGCGCGTCCTTCAGCTCGTCCAGCAGCGCACGCCGGCGCCGATGCGCCAGCGCCTTGAAAACATTGTCGTCCTGAGCTTTGCTTGACATGTTATATTTTTATAACATAATGCGGTTCTGATCAAGGAAGGAGCTGTGGATATGTCTCTTGGATTCAGAGTTTCGGGCCGCATCGGCAAACCGGTCGCCGAAGTCTTCGACGCGGTCGTCAATCCGACGAAGCTCAGCGGCTATTTCACCACCATCGGTGGCGCCAGCGCGCCGCTGGTGGCCGGCGCTGGGGTCGTCTGGTGGGGCAAGGTCCCGGTCGAGGTCGACGAGGTGGAGAAAGACAGCCGCATCGTGCTGCGCTGGGACGCCACCGACGCCGACGGCAAGCCGGCTTACAAGACGCGCATCGAGATGAATTTCGAGCCGCTGGATGACGGCGGCACCTTCGTCACCATCGCCGAGACCGGCTGGCACGAGGACGCGGTCGGTCTGAAGAAATCCTACCTCAATTGCGAGGGCTGGTCGCAGATGCTGGCCTGCATGAAGGCCTATGTCGAATACGGCAACAACCTGCGCGACGGTTACTACCGCAGCGAGATGAAGGGCGAGCCGGCCAGCGAAGACAATATCTGAGAAGACGGAGGGAAAGAATGCCTGCGAAGATCACCGGCGGCGTCAACATCGCCATGAAGGTGCCGCCGCACCAATACCAGGAGACGATCGCCTTCTACCTGGATGTCGTCGGGCTGAAGCCGTTCACAGCCAAAGCGCCAGCTATTGGTTTCGAACTCGGTCCCAATCGCCTGTGGATCGACGAGGCGCCGATGCTGAGCCAGGCCGAGGTCTGGCTGGAGCTTTTCACCGACGATTTTCCGGCCGCAGCCGATCATCTCGCCAAGGCCGGTGTCGTGCGCTGCGACGCCATCGAGGCGCTCGGCGAAGGTTTTCGTGGCGGCTGGATCACCAATCCGGCGAACATCATTCACCTGGTGCGCGAACCCGACGCCTGGTGACCCGACGCCTGGCGATAGGGGCGGCATCGACTTGAGAAGGAGGACGACATGGACATCCGCGAGACACCGGTCGCCGAAGCCGGCATGCTGATCCGGCGGCCGGTCGCAGAAGTGTTCGAAGCCATCGTCGATCCGGCGATCACCACGAAATTCTGGTTCACTCATGGCAGCGACAGGTTGGACAGCGGCAACGAGGTTCGCTGGGAATGGCGCATGTATGGCGTCTCGACGCCGGTCACGGTCAGCGAGATCGTCAGGAACGAAAAGATCGTCATGCAATGGAGCAATCCGCCGACCGCGGTAGCCTGGACCTTTAGCGAGATGCCGGGCGGCACGACCTTTGTCGAAGTCCGGAATTTCGGCTTTGCCGGCAGTGCCGACGAGCAGGTCAAGCAGGCGATCGGCTCGACCGATGGCTTCGCGCTGGTGCTCGCCGGCGCCAAAGCGTGGCTGGAGCAAGGGCTGACGCTTGGCCTGATAGGCGACCGTCACCCGAAGGGTGTACCGACTACTTAGCTGGAGCGCTCAGGACCGCCGCTTTTCCTGCTCCGCCACATGACGACGGAGCACGCGATTGATCTCGGTTTGATAACCGCCACCCTCGACATGCTCCTTGAACCAGGACAGCACGTCGGCGTCGAGCCGAATGGTCACCGGCTGCTTGAGCGGTCGGTAAAGATGCCCGCGGCGAGCATGAATCCAGTTCTCGGCCGGCGCTTCCGGAATGTCGGAAGTATCAATTTCATCGTCAGGCAAATCAGCCAGCTTGGCAAGTTGATCGCGCTGATCCTGGCTAAGCTCCTTCCTGCTCATAGCGCCTCCTTTCATGCGGCGTCGCCTTTCGGGCGCCGATAATCCGAACCCGCTCTTCATCTTCGAGATCGGGGTAAGTGTGAACGACGAGTAGGATCACCAGCGTTTCGATCATCCCGACCGCATGCCATCGCTGCTCCCCATCTTCGAACCGATCAGGCACAATCATATAGAGCGGATCGTCGAAGACATTCTTTGCGAGATCGAATGCGACACCATGTTTGGCAAGATTGCGCTTGGCCTTTTCAGCATCCCACTCGAACTCCAAGGCAGCACCATTATTTACAATATTGTACGTACAATTCCGTAAGAGTCAAGCGTCAATGGCTTAGTGCCCCGCGCCGGCTTTTGCCTTTCTGCGACGTCGCGCCAGCATGTTGAGGCCCTCGACCAGCGCCGAGAACCCCATGGCGGCGTAGATGTAGCCCTTCGGCACATGGAAGCCCATGCCGTCGGCGATCAGCGTCATGCCGATCATCAGCAGGAAGCTTAGCGCCAGCATGACGATGCTCGGGTTCTTGGCGATGAAATCGGCGAGCGGCCCGGCCGCCAGCATCATCACGGTGACTGCCACTATAACGGCGATGTACATGATGGCGATCTCGTCGGTCATACCGACCGCGGTGATGATCGAATCGATCGAGAAGACGAGGTCGAGCAGCAGGATCTGGAAGATGGCGCCGGCCATCGAAAGCTGCAGCGTCTCGCCCATCATCGTGTCCTGGTGATCCTCGAGATCGACCGTGTGGTGTATCTCCTTGGTCGCCTTCCAGACGAGGAACAGGCCGCCGGCGATCAGGATCAGATCGCGCCAGGAAAAGCCATGGCCGAAAGCGGTGAATACCGGCGCCGTCAACTGGACAATGATCGAGATGGTGGCTAGCAGCACCAGCCGCATGATCAGCGCGGCAGAAATGCCGAGCCGCCGCGCGCGGGCCCGTTGTGCCTCCGGCAATTTGTTGGTCAGGATCGAGATGAAGATCAGATTGTCGATGCCGAGCACGACCTCCAGCACAATCAGCGTCAGCAACGCGACCCATGCGGTCGGATCGGAGACAAAGGCGAAATGCGGCGTCAGGAACTCGATGAGCTGCATGGAGGTCGTCCCCTCTTACGATCTAGAGCAGTGTCGCCGGCAGTTAGGTATCGCAGGCGTTGATATCAATGTCACGACCAGAAAGATGGCGCGGTTTCCTCGAGCCGCGGTCCGCGGCGAAACGGCGCAATCCGCTCGGTCAGGCCGCTGCGATCCGAAATGTCGACGCCGACGCCGCACAATGTCGCCGGGCCGGTCGCCGCCTCGAAACGTCCTTTCGGCACCTTCGACAGAAACCGGTTGAGCGGCTCCTCCTTGTCCATGCCGAGCGAGGAATCATAGTCGCCGCACATGCCGGCGTCTGAGATATAGCCGGTGCCGCCATTGAGGATATGGTGGTCGCCGGTCGGCTGGTGCGTGTGGGTGCCGACGACCAGGCTGGCGCGGCCGTCGACGAAATGCGCAAAGCACATTTTTTCAGAGGTCGCCTCGGCATGGAAATCGATGACCACCGCATCGGCCTGCTCGCCGAGCGGGCAGGCGGCAAGCTCGCGCTCACCGGCCTGGAACGGATCGTCGAGTTCGGGATGCATGAACACCCGGCCCATGATGTTGGCGACCAGAACGCGCGCGCCGTTTCTGGCGACGTAGACGCCGGAGCCGCGCCCCGGCGTGCCCTTGGGGAAATTGGACGGACGCAGGAACCGTTCCTCGCGCGGCGCGAAAGCCAGCGCATCGCGCTGGTCCCAGACATGATTGCCGGTGGTGACGACATCGGCACCCGCCGAGATCGTCTCGCGAAAGATCTCTTCGGTGATGCCGAAGCCGCCGGCGGCGTTCTCGCCATTGACGATGACGAAGTCGAGTTTGAAATCCGAGATCAGGCCGGGCAGTTGTTCCCACACCGCCGTGCGTCCCGTCTTGCCGACCATATCGCCGAGGAAGAGAAGTCTCATATAAGGATGATCCCGAACCGAAGGTCAGCGAAGCAAAAAGCTGCATGACTTTCGGAAAAGACCATGCGTCCAGGAACTTATCTACAATTACGGCGCGAACCGGCGCAACCCGCTCTCGGTGAGTATTTCCGAGATGATCACGTCATGCGGCTCATCCGGCACCAACCCCACCTCCTGGCAGTCGAAAGCAATGCCGATCAGCCGCGGCGGCTGCCCCTTGTCGACCAACCGCGCGATCGCGCGATCGTAGTAACCGGCGCCGTAGCCGATGCGGTGGCCGCGCGCGTCGAAAGCCGCGAGCGGCACCAGCATCACCTGGGGATCGAGCACCTCCGCCTCCTCATGCGGTCCGACGGTGCCGAACCCCATGTCGATCATCGGTGCGCCGCGCACTAGTTCGCGAAAAACGATAGTGGTCTTGTCGAGAATGGCGGGGAGGCAAAGCCTTGCCCCCTTTTCGCGCAAGGCGAACATCAGCGGCCGGACATCGACTTCCGAGCGCATCGGCCAGAAGCCGGAGGCGATCTGGCCCGGCTCTATCGCAATGCTGTCCCGCGCCGTCTCGGCCATTTCGAGCGCCGCTTCCACCCGCCAGAATGGATCGAGCGCGTCGCGGCGCCCGAGTGCTTCCTTGCGGAGACGTCTTTTCAGGTCTTTTGAAGAGGTCATGGAGCCAAGGTAGAAAAGGTCGGATCTGATTGGAGCATTGGGAGCGACGTTTTCTACCGCATGACCCACCGAAGCGTGAGTGGATCCTTTGCGTCGAGTGACGATCCACACAACCGGTGGAGAGAGCGATCCCGGGAACCTACAAAGTAGGTGGGCGCCGTATGAGAAAACCCACGGGTCTTCCCAGGGACAGCTCCCTAGGGATCATTAAGGCCCCGGGGAAAATGTTCTCCTGCCGGGAAGCGCAGACCGTCACGACCAATATAGGCCGGCGATCGACCAAGCGCCATAGAGACGGTCATGTTCGGCGGCTTAATTCGTCACAAGTCCTGCCTGGGAGCAGCGCGGCACCAGGTTCACCGCGCTCTCGCCGCTGCACCTTGCACAGGCTGGGCTGTCTCCTTACGGTTGCCATGAAAAACCGAGGATCAGGAATGCGTTTCGAAGGCACGGCGGCCTATGTCGCCGACAAGGATCTGATGGTGGCGGTCAATGCGGCAATCGCGCTGGAGCGGCCATTGCTGGTCAAAGGCGAGCCCGGCACCGGCAAGACCGAACTGGCCAGGCAAGTGTCGGCCGCGCTCGGCCTCGAGCTGATCGAATGGCACGTCAAGTCGACGACAAGGGCGCAGCAGGGCCTCTACGAGTATGACGCCGTCTCGCGGCTGCGCGACAGCCAGCTCGGCGATATCAGCTTCAACGACATCAGGAACTATATCAAGCGCGGCAAGCTGTGGGACGCCTTCGCGACGACCAAGAAGATCGTGCTTCTGATCGACGAGATCGACAAGGCCGATATCGAGTTCCCCAACGACCTGTTGCAGGAACTCGATAGGATGGAGTTCTTCGTCTACGAGACCGGCGAAACGATCCGCGCCGCCGTGCGCCCGATCGTCATCATCACGTCCAACAACGAGAAGGAACTGCCGGACGCCTTCCTGCGCCGCTGCTTCTTCCACTATATCCGTTTTCCCGACGTCGAGACGCTGCACCGGATCGTCGACGTGCACTATCCCGGCATCAAGCAAAACCTGGTGCGCGCCGCATTGACCCAGTTTTACGAGATCCGCGACGTGCCGGGCCTGAAGAAGAAGCCGTCGACCTCCGAGGCACTGGACTGGATCAGACTCTTGGTCGCCGATGACATCGCGCCCGAGGACCTGCGCGCCGACCCGAAAAACGCGCTGCCCAAGCTGCATGGTGCGCTTTTGAAGAACGAACAGGACGTGCATCTGTTCGAGCGCTTGGCCTTTATGGCGAGAAGGCAGGGGTGAGAGCGGTCCGCGCAGCGAGCGAAAGGATCGGACAGCGCTTTCCCCTTGCTGGACCGTTGTCGCCAACAGAGCACCGGAGCAGCTTGGACATGAAGCTTCAGAGGGAAATGAAATGACCGAGATCACTGTCCGCCCACTGGCACAATCCCATCACGCCGACTGGCAGCGCCTGTGGACTGCTTACCTCACCTTCTACGAAACCAAACTGCCGGAAGAGGTCTATGCCGTCACCTGGAAGCGGCTGTTCACGGAAGGTGAATTCGAGCCGAAGGGGTTCATCGCCACCCTCGACGGCAAGGCGGTCGGCCTCACCCATTACCTCTACCATCGCTCCTGCTGGTCTGAAAAAAACAACTGCTATCTGCAGGATCTGTTCGCCGACCCGGATGTGCGCGGCAAGGGCGTCGGTGCCGCCCTGATCGAAGCGGTCAAGCACGAAGCCGGCAAGATCGGGGTGAAGAACGTCTACTGGATGACGCACGAGACCAACACCACCGCGCGCAAGCTCTACGACCATGTGGCGCGCCGGACCGGCTTCATCGAATATGATTTGATGTGATGAGAGCGATCAAAGTAGCCTGGGGACGAGCTGAATGATCCGATATGTCGGAATTCTCGATGGCACCGATGACGTTTGGGGGGTGCGGGTGCCCGACCTTCCCGGCTGCCACGGCGGCGCAAGCCCCCAGGAAGCAATTGCCGACGCGACGTCCGCCGCGCGCGAATGGATCGAAGCACGTATTGCAAAGCATTTACCTATACCTAACCCAAGTACGGTAGCGGATTTGCTGCGATCCGGCGAAATCGACAGGCCCGGGCGTGAATCCGCCGTGATCGTGAGGCACAGATAGCAATTGTTCATTCCCTTCTTCCTCGAATTGAAGGCTGCGCGGGTTCCCGTCTCACTCCGGGAGTATCTGTCGCTGCTGGAAGGGCTGGAGGCGGGACTGGTCGACTATGACGTCGAGGGGTTTTACTATCTCGCCCGCTCAGCACTGGTGAAGGACGAGCGCCACATCGACCGTTTCGACCAGGTCTTTTCGCACATCCTTAGGGGTGTCGAAGCGCTGGCAGGCGAAAACGCGGTCGATGTCGAAAACATTCCGGAGGAATGGCTGCGCCGGCTTGCCGAAAAGCACCTGACCGATGAGGAGAAAAAGCTGGTCGAAGCGCTCGGCGGTTTTGAAAAGCTGATGGAAACGCTGAAAAAGCGGCTGGAGGAACAGAAGGGTCGCCACCAGGGCGGGACGAAATGGATCGGCACCGGCGGCACCTCGCCCTTCGGCGCCTATGGCTACAATCCCGAAGGCGTTCGCATCGGCCAGCATGAGAGCCGCAACCGCCGCGCGGTCAAAGTCTGGGACAAGCGCGAATTCAGGAATTTCGACGATGCCGTCGAGCTCGGCACCCGCAACATCAAGATCGCGCTGAAGCGCCTGCGCCGCTGGGTGCGCGAAGGCGCCGAGGAGGAGTTCGACCTGCCCGGCACCATCCATGCCACTGCCGAGCATGGCTATCTCGACGTGCGGACGCGGCCCGAACGGCGCAATGCCGTGAAGCTGCTGATGTTCTTCGATGTCGGCGGCTCGATGGACGACCATATCAGAAGCGTCGAGGAGCTGTTTTCGGCCGCCCGCGCCGAATTCCGCCAGCTCGAATATTTCTACTTCCACAACTGCCTCTACGAGGGCGTGTGGAAGGACAACCGCCGCCGCCATGCGGAGGTGATCCCGACCTTCGACCTCCTCCACAAATACGGCCCGGACTACAAGGTGATCGTCGTCGGCGACGCCTCGATGAGCCCTTACGAGATCGCGCATCCCGGCGGCTCGGTCGAGCACTGGAACCCGGAAGCAGGCGCCGTCTGGCTCGGCCGTCTGCTGCGGCAATGGCCGAACGCGGTATGGCTCAACCCGGAAAATGAGAAACACTGGGGCTATACTCATTCGATCGCCATGATCCGCGATATCTTTGGCGGCCGCATGTTTCCGCTGACGCTCGCCGGGCTCGAAGCCGCGACGAAGCAGCTTTCAAGGAAGCACTGAATGGATTCACGCAAAACAGGACGACCGACCTGTTTCCTGTGTCTGCAATGTGGCGTCCAGTTCGCGGCGACAGCCGCGCCACCGGACCATTGCCCGATCTGCGAGGACGAGCGGCAATATGTGCGCTGGGAGGGCCAGGCCTGGATCACGCTGGAAGAGCTCGCCGCCGGGCATCGGGTCGTGATGAAAGACGACGCCGGCGTGCTCGCCTTCGGCATCGAGCCGCGCTTCGCCATCGGTCAGCGGGCGCTGCTGGCACAAACCCCGCACGGCAACGTGCTGTGGGACTGCATCTCGATGGTCAGCGACGAGGCGGTGGCCGAAATCGACCGACGGGGCGGCCTCACCGCAATCGCCATTTCGCACTGCCATTATTATTCGGCGATGGTCGAGTGGAGCGAGGCGTTTGGCGGCGTGCCGATTTATCTGCACGCCGACGATCGTCAGTGGATCATGCGGCCGCATCCGGCTGTTATCAGCTGGGAGGGCGAGACGCGCGCCCTAAACCCCTCGCTGACACTTATCCGCTGCGGCGGTCACTTTGCCGGTGGCCAGGTGCTGCACTGGAAGCGCGACGGCGGCGATGCCATCCTGGCCGGCGACATCTTGCAGGTGACGCCGACCCGCCGCCATGTCAGCTTCATGTACAGCTACCCGAACTACATTCCGCTCAATGCGGCGAAAGTGCTCGGCATCAAAGCTGCGCTGGAACCTTTCGCGTTCGACCATATCTATGGCGCATGGTGGAGCCAGAACGTCATCGGAGATGCAAAGACGGCATTTGCAGGGTCGATTGCGCGGTATCTCGCTGCGATCGCCTGAGGAATCCTTCGCGGCATCGAAAATATGGGTAAAAGTCGTAACGAATGCCTAATTTAGGCGAACTGGGGAAGACAACCCCAATAGCGGCATGAGCTAAGAGGCAAAAAATGGATAGTCACACCTACGCAGTCACCCGCACCGATGCCGAATGGCGCGCCCGGCTGACGCCGGAGCAATATGCGGTGATGCGCAATCACGGCACCGAGCGGCCAGGCAGCTGCGCCCTGCTCCACGAGAAGCGCGCCGGCACCTTTTCCTGCGTCGGCTGCGACCAGCCTTTGTTCGAATCCAAGCTGAAGTTCGAGAGCGGCACCGGCTGGCCGAGCTTCAATGACCCGGTGCCCGGTTCGGTCGAGACGACCGTCGACCGCAGCTACGGCATGATCCGCACCGAATGCCACTGCGCCCGCTGCGGCAGCCATCTCGGCCACGTCTTCGAGGACGGCCCGCCGCCGACCGGCCTGCGCTATTGCATCAACGGCGTCGCGCTGAAGTTCGAGCCGGCTGCCTGACTGGAATTCGACGGTGGCAAAGGACGGCTTCGCCCGGCCTATGCCGGCAGCACTGTTCTATCAGATCACCACCACCAGTATCAGCCACAGCACAGCCCCCACCGTCATCAGGGAAGCCTTGACGCCGGGGGATTTCTCGGCGGTCCGCCACACCGCAAAAGTCAGAAAGAAGTTGTACGGCACCGGCGCGAAGTGCACCGCCAGAACGAGAGCGAGCGGCAGCTTCAGCCCGAGCAGGATCAGCGCCAGCACCGACACTGCGATGTTGATCGCCGTGCCGACAAGGACAAGATCGCGCCAGAACAGCCGGTCGAGCGGGGCTGTGCCTTGCCAGCGCGAGCGGAAGAAACCCGCCGCACGGCCTGCCTTGCCGTCTTCGCCTTCGAAAGTCTCTGGCGCACTCATCGATGCGGCTTTCTCTCATTCGACAGCCGCAGAGATGTCCAAAACAGCGAGCCTGTCAACGCAAGTCGATCATCGGCACGCAGGCGTATGATTTGACAGATTGTCATTAAACGGTCGTGAAACCTTTCTACGTCGCCCTTGTCGGCATCTCGGCAAAGATACCTTGCCCGAATCTGCCGCCCCCATCATCCAGTCGCCTTGCCCAGGAGGTCTTGAGATGAGCGATGATGTCTACAACGTGCTGTTCCTTTGCAACGCCAATTCGGCGCGATCCGTCATGGCGGAAGCTATCCTCAATCGTATCGGTGCCGGCAGGTTCAAGGCCTTTTCTGCCGGTTCGCAGCCGAAGGGCGAGGTCAATCCCTACGCACTGCAGCTGCTCGAAAGCCTCAACTACGACACGAGCTTCGCCCGTTCGAAAGGCTGGGACGAGTTTGCCGAGCCCGACGCGCCGGAAATGAACTTCATCTTCACGCTTTGCGACAGCACCGCCAATGAACCCTGCCCGATCTGGCCGGGTCATCCGATCACCGCGCTTTGGTCTATACCGGACCCAGCCAAGGCAGACGGCACCGAAGCCGAACTGCATCTTGCCTTTGCCGATGCCTATCGCATGCTCAACAACCGCATTTCGCTGTTGGTAAATCTACGGATTGACGCGCTCGACCATCTGGCGCTGCAACAGCATCTCGATGCGATCGGCCACGACACGCCGAAGCCGAACTAGAGCACGTCCTGTTTAATCCGGTTCATATCCTGCGGCTTTGAAGTAATTGGCACATTCGGCTGGGGTGAAGAGGTCGACGACCGCGCCGACC
>NZ_JAMYLP010000125.1:0-12867 GCF_040318085.1 Mesorhizobium sp. M1322 | reverse complement strand
TGCCCCGCAAACCGGGCCAATGTGGCTCGATTGCGGTTCAAAAAACGCCCCACGCGCCATCTGCGCCAAACTTCGGCTCCCGTGCAAAGCCCTCCTTGAGGGGGAGATGCCAAGTGGTGGCAAAGAGGGCAGGACAGAGGGGGTACTGTCCCGCCGACCTAGGTCTGTACTGCCCCACATTCTCACCGCCTCACGCGCGATTTCAGCCAGCGGTCGAAGGCCACGGCGAGAATCAGGATCAGGCCGATGACGATGCTTTGCGTGTAGGACGAGACGTTGTTGAACTGCAGCCCGTTCTGCAGCACGCCGATCAGTGCCGCGCCCACCACGGTGCCGCCGACCGAGCCGATGCCGCCGAACAGCGAGGTGCCGCCGATGACGACCGCCGAGATCACCGTGAGCTCGTAGCCGATGCCGGCGACGGCTTCCGAGGAATTGAGCCTCGCCGACAGCACGAAGGCGGCAAGGCCGGCGAAGAAGCCGACGATGACATAAACCGAGATCAAAATGCGGTCGACGCGCAGGCCCGACAGCCGCGCCGCCTCGGCATTGCCGCCGACGGCGTAGACCGCGCGGCCGTAGCGCGTGTAGCGCAGCACGATGTGGCAGAGGATCGCGGCGGCCGCGAAGATGATCGCCGGCACCGGCACCGGGCCGATCAGCCCGGTGCCGAACCAGCGCATCGAGGCGTCGAAGCCGGAGATCGGGCCGCCGTTCGAGATCGTCAGCGTCAGGCCGCGAAAGACGGTGAGGCCGCCAAGCGTGACGACGAAGGGCGGCACCTTCAGCCTGGTGATAGCAAAGCCCTGGACGCCGCCGGCCATGGCACCGACGACGACGGCAGCCAATAGGGCTGCGAACCAGCCAAAGCCTTGCGTGCCGGACGTCGACAGCGACAGCGTGTTGGCGGTGCCGCCCTTGGCCACCACCGCCGCGACCATGCCGCAGAAAGCCAGCAGCGAACCGACCGACAGGTCGATGCCGGCAGTGAGGATGACGAAGGTCATGCCGAGCGCGATCAGCCCGGTGATCGAGATCTGCCGCATGATGTTGAAGATGTTGATGGGGTCGATGAAGCTCGGCTTCAGGACGGTGAAAACGACGATCAGCAGCGCCAGGAACATCAGCGGGCCGAAGCTCATCAGCAGGCGCGCGACATTGATGCCGCCGCGCTGGGTCTGTTCGGTCGTGCTGGTCATTGCGTCGCTTCCTGCGTTTGATCGAGCGCCATCAGTTCCATCAGTTTTTCCTCGGTCGCCTCGATGCCGGGCATCTCGCCGGTGATGCGGCCGCGCCGCATGGTGACGATCCTGTCCGACACCGCAAGCACTTCGGGCAATTCCGACGAGATCATCATGATGGCGATGCCGCGCGCAGCGAGCTGCACCAGGATCTGATGCACCTCCGCCTTGGCGCCGACATCGACGCCGCGTGTCGGTTCATCGACGATCAGCACCTTGGGGTCGCGCGCCAGCCAGCGGGCGAGGATGACCTTCTGCTGGTTGCCGCCGGACAGCCCCTCTATTGGCTGCTCGGGCGAGCCCATGCGGATCGACAGCGTCTTCCTGTAGCTCGCCAGCGCTTCGCGCTCGCGGCGCTCGGCCATGAAGCCGAGACCGTTGGAGTAGCGGCCTAGCGCGGCGACGGAAAAGTTGGTCAGGATGCCGAGCGCGGCGAAGATCGCCTGATGCTTGCGGTCTTCCGGCACCAGGCCGATGCCGAGCGCGATGGCGTCGGCGGGTGTTTCAGGCGCGATCGGCTTACCGTCGAGCGTGATGGTGCCTGCGGCAATGCGGTCGGCGCCGAAGATGGCGCGGGCAAGCTCGGTGCGGCCGGAGCCGACGAGGCCGGCGACACCGAGAATCTCGCCCGCCTTGAGGTCGAGGTCGACGCCTTCGAGCACAATGGCGTGCGGCGCCTGCGGATCGCGCACCGTGCGCAGGCCGCGCACGGAAAGCCTGACGGCGCCGGCGACGTCGCGCAGCGTCGGCCTGGCATAAAGCTCGGACGCGGCGCGGCCGACCATCTTCTCGATGATTTTCGGCAGTTTGATCGGCCCGCCGTTGCGGTCGAGATGGCCGGCCAGCCTGCCGTCGCGCAGCACCGTCATGCGATCGCAGATGGCAGAGGCCTCTTCCAGCCGATGGGTGACGAACATGATGGCGACGCCGTCCTTGCGCAGCCGGTCCATGATCGACATCAGCTTCTGCACTTCCGTTTCGGTCAGCGCCGAGGTCGGCTCGTCCATGATGATGAGGCGGCTCTTCAGCGACAGCGCGCGGGCGATCTCGACCAGCTGCTGTTCGGCCACCGACAGTGCCGACACCGGCGTCGCCGGGTCGAGATCCAGACCGACCCGGGCGATGATGCCGCGGGAGTCCTCCTCCATCTTCCGCCAGCTGACAAGCCCGAGCGGCCCAAGCGGCGCGCGGCCGATGAAGATATTTTCCGCCACGGTGAGCGTCGGGATCAGGCTCAGTTCCTGATAGATGGTGACGATGCCGAGGCGCTTGGCATCTTGCGGGTTGTGCGGATGGAATTCGACGCCGTCGAAGACGATGCGGCCGCTGGACGGTGGCATCACGCCCGACAGGATCTTGAGCAGCGTCGACTTGCCGGCGCCGTTCTCGCCGAGCAGGCCGAGGATTTCGCCGGGCCGAACCTCGAGCGAGACATCGCTGAGCGCAGTCACGCCGGCAAAGCGCTTGGTCACGCCTTCTACGGCAAGCAGGGCGGTATTGGGCAATGGCGCAGTGGCTACGGCTGGAGACAAAAAATCCTCCCTGAAAGATGAGATCGATCGTTCCGATTGTTACAAGGTCGGCGGGACAGCGCCCCCTCTGTCCTGCCGGACATCTCCCCCACAAGGGGGGAGATTGCGCCTTCATCACTGGTTTCGCCAATCACCAACGTTGCAGAGGGAGAGCCGGCGTTGAAGCTGCCAATCTCCCCCCAAGTGGGGGAGATGCCCGGCAGGGCAGAGGGGGGCGCGGCAGAACTCTACTTTTGCCGCTATGCGCCCTCGGCGTCTCCCTACTTCGTCTCGCCCAGCCTCTCCGCCTTGTCGAGATTGTCCTTGCCGATGACGATCGGCGTCAGCAGCACGAGCTTTTCCTTCGGTTCGGTCTTGTCCTTGGCATAGGCGACGGCGATCTGCACCGCGGTGCGCGACTGCTCGCCGGGGAATTGTTCGACGGTGCCGGCCAGCTTGCCGTCGCGCACGGCGACCAGCGCTTCGGGAAGCGCATCGAAGCCATAGATCTTGACGTCGGTGAAGTTGCGCGCCGCGCAGGCTTCAACCGCGCCAAGCGCCATGTCGTCATTGGCGCAGATGATCGCGTCGGGCTTGCCGTTGGCGGCAAGGCCGGCCTCGGTGACGGACAGCGCCTCGGCGCGGGCGAAGTTGGCGGTCTGCTCGAAGATGATCTGATATTTGTCCTTCAGCGGATCGAGAACGTTGTGCACGCCCTTGTTGCGGTCGATCGCGGGCCCAGCACCTGGCTGGCCCTGCAAATGGAAGATCTTGGCGCCGTTCGGGAACGCCGCCACCATGGCCTGCGCCTCGGCCTCGCCGCCCTTGACATTGTCGGCGCCGACATGGGCGAGGATGCCTTCGACGCCGTCGACGCGGCGGTCGATGGTGACGACGGGAATGCCGGCCTGGACCGCCTGCTCGATCGCCGGCGCCAGCGCGTTGACGTCGAGCGGCGAGATCACGATGGCGTCGACCTTCTGCACGAGCGCGGCTTCGATGTCGGCGGTCTGCTTGGGCGCCGAGTTCTGGCCGTCGCTCTCGGTCAGGTTGACGCCTTGCGCCTGCGCCTCCGCCTTGATCTGGTTCAGCATGTGAACGAAGAACGGAAAGCCGAGGCTCGGCACCGAACCCAGGATGGTCAGCTTGTCCTGGGCGACCGCCAGTTGCGGAGCGGCCAGAGCCAATGTGCCCATCGCCACGGACGACAGCAGGAATTCACGTCTGTTCATCAATTTAGTCTCCTCCACATGAGCGCATGGACCGAAAACCGGAATCGGTCTCCGGCAGGTTCATGCGTCGATCTAGAAATGGAGTGTCCTTTGAGCGCCCAAGGGGACGCAACGGCGCTCCAGCCGGTCCACCGCGACGTTCTCCTCCGCTCGGTGCCTGCGAGCGGATGCTAGCCAAGGCCGGAGGTTTGCGCAAGAACGGGGGGATTCGACTCGGGCCCGCGTCATGTGCCCAGGGCCGCCGGTGCTGCTCATGGCGTTGTCGGCACTTGCGCATCCGGCATTTGCGCGTCATCCCATCCGGCCAACTCGAGACCGGACCGTATCCGCTCCCGATCTTGCGAGCGCATCATGTGAAGGTCCGCCATGATACCCTGCACGGTCAGGCCGGGGTTTAGACTACGGCCCTCCCTGGTGCAGGCCCTTGCCTTGTCATATTGCCGTCAAGCGCGTGACAAGCCGCCAGCCGCGACCATTGCCAGGCACTCTTTCGCGGAAGGCAGGAAAAAGACGCCACCGCTTCCGGGTAGCGGCCAACGACAAGCAGGGCCTCACCCCGGTCATAATAATACCAGGCGGGATGCATCGGACCCAGCGCGGAACATTGGTTGGCGGATTGGCGCTCATCTCCCGGCGCAGCAGCCGGTCGATTGCCGCGTCAATGTCAAGGTCGGGGAGGCGATAGACGACACCGCGGCAGCTGCCGCCGCGGTCGAGCGCAAGCATCAGCCCGGGCCGCTCGCACGTGCCGCGCCAGCGGGTCAGTCATAGCGAAAATCGCCGATGCCAGCCATGGACGGTTGCCGGTCGCTCCTCGACGAATTCGAAGCATGGGTTCCACAGCAGGGAGCCATAGGCGAAAACCCAAACGTCACGCGGGCGTCCCGCAAGCAGTTGCTTGCGAATCTCGGCATAGTCGCGATCCGCCAGATTGCGCAGTCCAGGCGCCGGGCCGGCGTCTTCGATCTTGCGATCGATCCTGGCGAGGAGGTCTTCTGTCAGGGCGATTGTCATGGCCGCTCATCCGGTTTGTCTCCCGAGAGCATCGCCGCGACACGGCATCCGCGTCCTGAACGGATGCTGATATTGTGCTGAAATCGAACGGAGCCGCAGCGGTCCAAGCTAGCGAAGCTGCCGCAGACTACCGGTCGATCGTCACCATGACGCGTTCGTTGTAGCGCTCGCCTGCGACCTTGCCCGGCGCCAGCGCATCGTCGAGCGCCTGCATTGCGGCGTCGTCGAGCTTGATCGCGGCAGCGGCGACATTCTCCTCGAGGTACTTTCTGCGCTTAGTGCCGGGGATCGGCACGATGTCGAGCCCGAAATCGCTGCCCTTGTGCAGCAGCCAAGCCAGTGCGATCTGGCCTGGCTTGACGCCCTTGGCCGCCGCGATGTCACGGACAATCCCGGCGGCCTGCACATTGATGTCGTAGTTGGCACCCTGGTAGCGCGGGTCGCCGCGCCGGAAGTCACCTTCCGGATAGTCTTCGGCTCGCTTGACGTCACCGGTGAGAAAGCCGCGGCCAAGCGGCGCGAACGGCACTAGGCCAATGCCGAGCTCGCTGAGCAGCGGGATGATCTCCGGTTCCAGATTGCGTTCCCACAGCGAATATTCGCTCTGCACCGCCGAGACCGGATGCACGGCATGCGCGCGGCGGATGTTGGCGGCGCCGGCCTCCGACAGGCCAAAGAAGCGCACCTTGCCTTCAGTGATTAATTTGCCAACAGCACCCGCCACATCCTCGGTTGGCACCGCCGGGTCGACGCGGTGCTGGTAGAGCAGGTCGATATGGTCGGTGGCGAGCCGGCTGAGCGAGCCGTCCACCGCCTCACGGATATGCTCGGGCCGGCTGTTGCGGTCGGTGCCGATTTGCTTGCCGTTTTCGATACGGAAGCCGAATTTGGTGGCGATCGTCACCTCGTCGCGCCGGCCCTTCAGCGCGCGGCCGAGCAGTTCCTCATTGGTGTGCGGGCCATAAACCTCCGCCGTGTCGAGGAAGGTGCAGCCGAGCTCGATGGCGCGGTGCAGTGTGGCAATCGATTCCGCCTCGTCGGCCGGGCCGTAGGACTGGCTCATGCCCATGCAGCCGAGGCCGATCACCGATACCTGCAGCCCCTGGCTGCCCAGCTTGCGTGTGCTCAAGGTCATGGATGAGATCTCCGGATAATGTCAGGGTTCGCGTGCGTCGGGACAATTGCGTCAGGACCATATAGAGCTCCCGCTCAGTTTCCACAGTCGCTCGGGCTCCGGGCCGGCCGCACGATCGCGTGAGGTTAAGAGGAAGACGACCCGTTCCTGCCGCTCTTCGAAGCTATGCCGGCCGGCCCCATGCAAATCTTCCGGGTCACGTCCACGCTGTCTCAGGACGGTAGGGCGCGGACCTAGGTCGTCGAAGGCCGGGGTCTTCTTTGCGTCGGGCTGACGACTTCACCGCCGCCTTCGATTTCAAGGAAGCGCTTGAAAAGGTGACAACCGACGTCAGCCTGCAAGTTGATGCAGCGCGGGAGCGACTGCAGGAGTCGGTGCGGCTCGCCCGATCTATGCCGGCCGATCAAGCCTGAGTTTGCTTGCCATCATGTTCAACCGGGGCAGCAGCAACGATATCAAAGGCTTGCGTATTGGCTTTTCGATGAAGAATGAAACCACGAAGGACGCCGACAGCAACGCCGTCAGCACAATTGCGAGGGCGGCCCACCGGCCGACCGCCGGCGACAGCGCGTTTAGCCAGAGCGTGCCGATTTCCTGATGCAGGAGGTAGAGTGGGTAGGTGAGCCCGCCCAAAATAAGCACCAGTGGCGTTGGTGCGATGCGGCGACGCAACAGGAGAGCCCCACCGAACAGGGCATAAACGACGACATTTGCGGCAAGCAGACTTGAAAGCGGCGGAGAGAATCCGAAATGAGCCTGCATCCAATCGGCGCCTGCGGTCACTTCCTTGCATGACAGCAGGAACGCCGCGCCGAGCAGCAGCAGCGCCTCGGTGGACGACCCTTTGGCGACGATGTGCTGGGCGATGATGCCGCCGGCGAAATACGGCGCGTATTGCGTGATGAACACCATCTGCAGGGCTGTGCTGTGGACGACCGACTCGTTGAGGACGGACATCAGCAGCCATGCCGCCACGAGCTGCAGCTTCCAGCGCGAGAAGACGCCGAAGAACAGAGCGATCGCGACCCAGCCATAGAAAACGATCTCAAGTACGATCGACCAGTAGACACCGTCCACGAAGGATCTGTTGAAGGCCGGGGCGACGATAAAGAGGTTGGCGGCCCACGTGCTTGGGTCATATGGAAGGGTCGGATTGGCCGCCAACGTTTGCACGACGAAGCTGGCGGTCATGCAGACAAGGAAGCCGGGATAAAGCCGCGCGAACCTTGCCGCGGCGAATTCCGTCCAGTTCCTGCCTTCTGCCGACCAGGCGATGACGAAACCGCTGATCAGAAAAAATAGATTGACGCCCATATAGCCGTAGATGGCGAGGGAGCCGGCTTCGGGGTAGCCGTGCACCAGCAGTGGCGGCAGGTAGGATCCGTGGAAAAAATAGTGGAAGAATAGAACAGCCAAAGCCGCGACCAGCCGCAACAAATCCAGCGAGCCCATGCGCTCGGATTTGCGGCTTGTTGATCCAGACGCCATTGCACCACCCGTCCGATTGCCGACACGCTAGGCGCGGGAGAAGCGGGAGGCAATTAAGCCGGATGGATTACACCATGGGACGGCGATGGCTGCGGCGAGTGTCAGGCGACCGGCACCGGGGCTGAGCGCGAGGTGCCGGACTTCGACGACAGGCGCAGTCGAAAGCTGACGCGCCGGCTGAGTGGGTGAAAGGTAGCTTGGTTCATGCCCGGAAATTGACAGAACACCCGGTCTCGGCCATCCTTATGCCAGCCGCCTTCTCCTGCGGCCGCGTGTGTATGAGCAGTCCATGGCCAGTTCCGTCACCAGCCAGAATTCCAAGCGTGCCGCGGTGCGCAAGGCGCTCGACCGCCACAAGGTCTATATCACCGCTCAGAGCTTTTCCGCCGGCGCCTACAAAGCGCGTGTCCTCGTTGACGGCGAGGCCTATTGGGTCGACGAATTCCGACTGACCCAGCTCCAGCAGGGTCTGTCGCCGGCCGAGCTCGAACTAACGCCGGCCACCGACGATTGAGCTGTGCGAGGCACGACATCGGCCTGCCGCATGCTGACAAAATGATTCAAGCGATGCGGGTCAAGTCCTTGTTTTTGCGCAGCCGCCGCATCCGGCCTGGCATGCGGACATGACGCCGAAACTCAAGGCCTATCGCGCCAAGCGCGAATTCAGCAAGACGCCGGAACCCGTCGGCGGGCTGGTTGCCGGAGAAGGCAATCGCTTCGTCGTGCACAAACACCATGCCACATCAGACCACTATGATTTACGTCTGCAGGTCGGCGGTGTGCTGAAGAGCTGGGCGGTGCCTCGCGGCCCGTCGCTCAATCCCGCCGACAAGCGGTTGGCGGTCGAGACCGAGGACCATCCGCTTGAATATATCGACTTCGAAGGCGTCATTCCCGAGGGCGAATATGGCGGCGGGCCGATGATCGTCTGGGACACCGGCGTCTGGGCGCCGATGGACGACGTCGAAAAGAGCTTGCGCACCGGTTCCTTCAAATTCCGCCTCGCCGGCGAGAAGCTGAATGGCGGCTGGATGCTGACCAGGCTAAAGGCCAAGCCCGGCGACGACGAGAAGAAGAACTGGCTGCTGTTCAAGGAGCGCGATCTCGCCGCCGACGTCAAGCTCGACATACTGGAAGCCCGGCCGGAAAGCGTCAAATCCGGCCGCCGCATCGAGGAACTGGTCGAAGCGCCGAAGCCAGTTCCCAAACCTGCGAAACCGGTCGTGCTGAAGCTGGCGCTTTGCCGGGCGCCGTCAAGGCGCCGCCTTCCCGGATCGGGCCGCAGCTGGCCACGCAGGTTTCGAAGCCGCCGGGCGGCGATGATCCCGCGGACCGCACGGGCGAAATCTGGCTGCACGAAATCAAGTTCGACGGCTATCGCACCATGGCGCATCTGGCTGAGGGCGAGGTGCGGCTGATCACCCGCGCCGGCCTCGACTGGACCCGGCGCTATGGCGACCTGCCGCATGCCTTCGCCAGGCTGCCATGCCGTGATACAATCATCGACGGCGAGATCGTTGCGCTCGACGCCAAGGGCATCAGCCGCTTTGCGCTGCTGCAGGATGCATTGGCGCAAGGCGCCGGCAACAAGCTCCACTTTTACGCCTTCGATCTCTTGCATCTCGACGGCTGGGACCTGAGAAAAGCGCCGCTCGGCCGGCGCAAGGCGCTGCTGTCGCAATTGCTGTCCGGGTTGGGCGCCAACTCCGCCATCCAGTTCAGTGACCACGTCGAAGGCGATGGCCAGGCGCTCTACGACCAGGCTTCCGAGATGGGACTAGAAGGCGTCGTCTCCAAGCGCGCCACAGCAATCTACCAGAGCGGCCGCACCAAGACCTGGACCAAGATCAAGGCGCTGAAGAACGGCGACTTCATCATCGCCGGCTACACCACCTCCGATGCAGCCGAGGGACTGGCCGCACTCGGCCTCGGCGAATTCGAGGATGGCGAACTGCACTATCGCGGCAAGGTCGGCACCGGCTTCGACGCCGCCACCGCCGCCGACCTGCTGGCTCGGCTGGAGCCCTTGCGCGCCGGCGCGTCTGCACCCGAAGGGGTTCCGCGCGAGATCATGCGCGAGATGAACTGGGTGCGGCCGCTGCTCTCGGCCCATATTCACTATGCCAACCGCACGGCGGACAATGCGCTGCGCCATGCGGTGTTCCGCGGACTCAGGGATGTCGGCCTGTCGACGCCGGTGTCGGCCAAGCGCAAGCGGCTGATCGCCGAGGCCGACCTAGCCACGATCTGGGTGACCAATCCGACGCGGCGGCTGTTCGGCAAGACCGGACCGACCAAGCTCGACATCGCCGTCTACTACGCGCTGGTCGGCGATTTCATGCTGCCGCACATCCTCGGCCGCCCGGTGTCGCTGGTGCGCTGCCCGACCGGCGAGCCGCAGGACTGCTTCTTCCAGCGCCACGCTTTCACCGGCATGCCTTCATCGGTGGCGACCTTCGAGGCGACCAATTCCGAGGGCGAGACCAAATCCTATCTGTCGGTGGAAGATGCCAAGGGCTATCTGGCGCTGGCGCAGTTCGGCGTCGTCGAGTTCCACACCTGGGGCACCCACCGCACGCGGCTCGACAAGCCCGACCTGATCGTCTTCGACCTCGACCCGGGCGAGGGGGTTAGCTGGCGCGAGGTTGTCGAGGCGGCGGTGCATATCCGTGCCGAGCTGGAGGCGATGGGGCTGGTGCCGTTCGCCAAAACCTCAGGCGGCAAGGGCATCCACATATCAGTGCCGGTGACGCAAAAACAGAACTGGAAGAAACTGCACCAGGCGACCAGCGCCATCTCCTCGGCGTTGGCCGCCACGGCGCCCGACACCTTCACCACCACCATGGGCAAGGACAACCGCAAGCGGCGCATCTTCATCGACTACCATCGCAATGCGCGCGGCCATACCTCGGCGGCGCCTTACTCGCTGCGCGCCCGCACCAACCTGCCGGCCTCGACGCCGGTGAGCTGGTCCGATCTGGAATCCATCGACGCTCCGGAAGATTTGAATTATTCTTCGCTCCCGGGCCTTCTGGCCACCTCCGGCGATCCCTGGGCCGACATGGAAGATTTCGCTAGGGATTTGCCGGTATTGTGACGGCGATGTAGGTTTTGCGCAGCGTCGTTCGTCCTTTGGACGAAGCGCTGCGAACAGTTCGACAGTGCACGCCGCGTAGGAGAGTTTCATGGCGCCCAGGGCAAGTTGGAAAGGTTATCTCAAGCTCAGTCTCGTCAGCTGTCCGGTCCGGCTTTATCCGGCGACGAGCGCCAGCGAGCGGATCAGCTTCAATCAGCTGCACAAGGACACCCACAACCGCATCAACATGAAGCCGGTCGACCCCGAGTTGGGGCTGGTCGAGCGCTCGGACCTGGTCAAGGGCTACGAATACGAGGATAAGCAGTACATCATCATCGACGATGCCGACCTTGAGGCGGTGCGCATCGAATCCAACCACACGATGAACATCGAGGCCTTTGTCGACGAGAATTCGGTCGACGTCATCTATCAGGACGCGCCGTACTACCTGGCGCCGGACGGCGCGATGGCGGAGGAAACCTTCGCGGTGCTGCGCGAAGCCATGCGCAAGTCCGGCAAGCTGGCGATCGCCCGCCTGGTGCTGTCCAGCCGCGAGCGCGTGGTGACGATCGGCGCGCGCGAGAACGGCATGTTCGTCTGCACCTTGAGGAACCCGAACGAAGTGCGCGGCACGGCTGAATATTTCGGCAACATCCCGGCCGGCAAGCCCGACCCGGAAATGCTTGAGCTCGCCGAAGCGCTGATCAAGCAGAAGGAAACCACCTTCGATCCGAAGAACTACGAGGATCGCTACGAGATCGCGCTGATGGCGATGATCCGCGAGAAGCTCAAGGGCCACAAGCCGATCATCGCCGCCGCTCCCGAGCGCGGCAATGTGATCAACCTGATGGATGCGCTGAAGGCCAGCCTGTCGCAATCGGCCAAGCCGCCGGCCAAGAGCAAGAGCAAGGCCGATGAAGGGGCGAAGCCCGCGGCCAAGGGCAAAACCCCAGCGGCCAAGGAAAATCCGCTCAGGGCCAACCTTCTCAAGGCCGTCGGCAAGAGCAAGGCGTGACGGCGCTTGCCGGCACCGCCTTCGGCAGCATTGGCGCGCTGGCGGCGTTTCCGCTGAGGCTGGCCGCGCGTGAAGTCGAGCGCCAGCACGGCCAGTTGCGGCGCGGCGTCACCCGGCGCACCACCCATGTGGTGTTCGGCCGCTTGTATCTCGCCAAGGCGGGGGATGCCGAGATCGAGCGCCGTGTCGGCGCCGAGCGCGCGGCCGGCCGAAAGCTGATCAGCGAAAACGGTTTTCTGCGCCTGCTCGGGCTGATGAAGGCGCCGGAGGCCTCGGCCCTGTCGCGGCAGTCGCTCCTCGATCAATCGCGGTTGGCCGCCGCCGATCTCGACCTTCTCAGTCTGTTCGACGCTTTCGAGCATGATTGCGAGCCCTATTCGTTTCGCGACCTGATCCTGGCCCGCAAATATGCCGGGCTGGTCGCCGGCGGCGCCTCGTGGGGCGCAATCGCGCGCTCCGTGCACCGCTCCGGCCCGGTCGCCTCGCTGACCGCCAAGTCGCTCAATGTAGGCTCGCAGCATGGGCGCGCGGATCAGATCTACCTCGAAGGCGGCCAGAGCGAACTCGACGGGCAATTGCTGTTCGACTTGGGGTCGCCGGATGACGACACGCTGGAAGAACTGTTCGCCGACGCCGAGGCGGCGGAAGAGGCTGAAGACCACGAGCGGGCTGCGGCACTCTACCAGCGCTGTCTCGCCATCGATCCGAGCGATGCGATTGCCGCCTTCAACCGCGCCAACTGCCTGCGCGCCTCCGGCCGCGCGGTCGAGGCGGCGCACGACTATGCCCGCGCCATCAAGTGTGACCCCGGCTTTGTCGAGGCCTGGTTCAACCTGGCCGGGCTGATGAGCGAGCAGGGCCGCGAGGCCTCGGCACGCCGGCATCTGCAAAAGGCGATCGCGCTCGATCCCAATTATGCCGATGCGGTGTTCAACCTGGCACGGCTGGAGTTCGACGCCGGCAACCTTGCCGAGGCACGGCGGAGCTGGTCGCGCTACCTCGAACTCGACGCCAATTCCGAATGGGCGCGCATGGCGATCAAGGGTATTCAGTTCGTCGATTTGCAGCTGGCGCGGATGTCGGGGTGAGTTCGTTTGGTCGCGCTTGAACACCCCCCTCTGGCCTGCCGGCCATCTCCCCCGCAAGGGGGGAGAT
>NZ_JAMYLP010000124.1:0-12898 GCF_040318085.1 Mesorhizobium sp. M1322 | reverse complement strand
TCTCTCGCCAAACCATCGCCGGTCCTCCCGGCGGACAAGAAAACTGTCACCCATGCAATCGGTCCATTCTGTTACCTATCTATCCGGTTCGGACAGCCGGCACCTTCTCCCCGTATAGTGACGAGGAGAAGGGGACTCAGTCCCGGTAAACCGGCTCCTGCTCGTCGAGGATCGCCTTCAATTCGGACAGGTGCCGCTCGGCCTGGCCGGGATAATCTTCCTGCTCCGACGCCGCCTTCTCGGCGATTTCGTCCGACAGGACCCGCAGCGGACGGCCGGTCCACAGCGCCTTGATGTAGGTTTCGGCGGCGCGCTCGAAATAGAACATGCGGTTGAAGGTGTCGGCGACGGTATCGCCGATGACCAGCACGCCATGATTGCCCATGACCATCACCTTGACCTTCGGATCGGTGAGCAGCTGCGAGCAGCGTTCGCCCTCTTCCTCGAAGGCAAGCCCGCCATAATGGCTGTCGACGACGTGGCGGTTGAAGAAGATCGCCGAGTTCTGGTCGATCGGCGGCAGCGTCGAGTCGGCGAGCGAAGCGAGCACCGTGGCGTGGATCGAGTGCACATGCATGACGCAGCGCGCATGACGCACATTGCGATGGATGGCGCCATGCAGGCCCCATGCCGTCGGGTCGGGCGCATTCGGGCCGGAGAGCGTATCGGGATCGTTGGCGTCGATTAGCAGCAGGTCGCTCGCCTTGATGCGCGAGAAATGCACCTGGTTGGGATTCATCAGGAATTGCGAGCCGTCATCGTTAACGGCCAGCGAGAAATGATTGGCCACGGCTTCATGCATGTTGAGCCGCGCCGTCCAGCGGAAGGCGCAAGCCAGGTCGACGCGCTCCTCGTAGAAGGGCAGGTTGGTCAGCATTTCCTTCTGCAGGCGGGTGATGCTCATCGAAAACCTCCGTGAAAGAAGCAAGGATGCCGCGCGCCGCAGATGCGCGCAACCGGTTTCGTTTGGTGCAGGCGAGCGCTGTTGCCTTACGCCGCCGTGCTTGTGGCTGCGTCGACCCTGAGCCCGCCATGCTCGACGATAAACTCGATCACCTCCCGCAGGCCTTTGCCGCGCGACAGGTCAGTGAAGCCGAACGGCCGCTTGCCGCGCATGCGGGCGGCATCGCTCTCCATGACATCGAGGTCGACGTTCACATAGGGGGCGAGATCGCTCTTGTTGATGACGAGGAAATCGGACCGGGTGATGGCCGGGCCGCCCTTGCGCGGGATCTCCTCGCCCTGGCAGACCGAGATGACGTAGAGCGTCAGATCGGCAAGGTCGGGCGAGAAGGTAGCGGCGAGATTGTCGCCGCCGGATTCGATGAAGACGATGTCGAGATCCGGGAACTTCCTGATCATCTCGGCGATCGCCTGCAGATTGATCGAGGCGTCCTCGCGGATGGCGGTATGCGGGCAGCCGCCGGTCTCGACGCCGATGATGCGATCCTCGGGCAGCGCCTGAAGCCGGGCCAGCATCATGGCGTCTTCCTTCGTGTAGATGTCATTGGTGACGACGGCGATGGAAAACTCGTCGCGCAGCGCCTTGCAGAGTTTTTCGGTGAGCGTCGTCTTGCCGGAGCCGACGGGGCCGCCGATGCCGACGCGAAGAGGACCATTGGCTTGTGTCATGCGACGAACTCCGTGATGGCAAGAATGGCGAAGCCGAACCCTACAACCAAGCAGAGCGGCGAATAATAGCTGACATCGAGCCGCGCGAAAGGCTGTTCGGGCGCCAGCCGGCGCCACCACGGCGTGAAGCCGGCAATGCCGCGTGTCAGGAAGACCAGTGCTATGAGCAGCGCTGTCGCGGCAAGCCCGGCCTTGGGAACGGGCGTGGCAAACACGCCTTCGAGCGCCATCGGCCACAGTGTCGCCAGGCCGAGGCAGGCGGCAACGGCGAAGCTGGCGAAGGGCGCCGGCATTTCATCGACGCCGCGAAAGCCAACCACCGCGCGGGCGCAGGAGGCAGCGTCCCTGCCCGGCCAAATGCCGCCAATGCCCCAATAGACATGCAGCGTCGTGATCAGCAGCAGGACCAGCGAGAGCGCGAAGGCGAGGACGATCATGAGCGGAACAATCGCGAATATTGCGTCTCGTGCTTCATCGCCATGACATCCGAGACGAACGCGCAGCCGCCGAGATCATCGAGCGTCGAGCCGGCAGCACGGGCGGCGACGCCGAGCGCCAGCGGTTCGAAGCCGGCGAGCAGCGCGGTGGCGCCGGGCTGGCCGACGACGCCGAGCCGGATCGCGGCCTGGACGAGATTGGAAAAGAAGCTCTGCAGGAAGGCCGACAGCGCGTCGTGCAGGGCGATGGCGTTGCCGCCGGCAGTTGCGCCGACTGCGACGCAATAGGCGCACTCGGCCGGCAGACGGTCCAGCACCTGACACGGCCATGCCGATGCCGCCCTCAGGAAGGCGGCGCCCTGCAGCATGGTCTCGGCATGGCGCTCGCGCGAGCCGGCCAGGGCCTCGGCGAATGCTGCGATTTCGGCGAGATCGCCAGCCTGGCGCGCGCGCCGCCAGCTTTCGGCAAACAGCACGGCATCGTTCCAGCCCGAGCCCATCTCGACCAGCGTCTCCAGCCATGCAGCGAGGTCTTCGACGTCGGCGACCAGCCCGGCATGCACGGCTTGTTCGAGACCATGGCTGTAGGAAAACCCGCCGACCGGGAAGGCAGGCGACAGCCACGCCATCAGCCGCAACAAAGCGACGTTGGAAGGCTGGTCAGTCATGGTCGTGCGAATGGCTGTGGGAATGCGACTCGCTGTGGGTATGGGAATGCGACGCGGCATGGCTGTGCGCATGCGCCTCGGCATGAGCATGGCCATGGCCGCCATGCCCGGAATAGGCGCCGCGCACCGGCTTGAACGGCTCGGAAACGTCGCTCACGGTCGCACCCAGCCCTTCCAGCATCGCCTTGATGACGTGATCGCGCAGGATGAGGATGCGGTTAGCCTCGATGGCGGCGGCGAGATGGCGGTTGCCGATATGCCAGGCAAGCTCGGCCAGATGGACAGGGCCGCTGGCACGGATATCGTAGAGCGGTTCCTCGGCCGCAGTGATCTCGATGTGGCGGCCATCCTCCAGCACCAGCCGGTCGCCATCGTTCAAGGCAACCGGCTCAGGCAGGTCGACCAGCACTCTGTCGCTACGGGCCGTTTCGATGGCGCGGCGGCGCAGATGCCGCTCGTCATGGGCAAGCACTGCGCTGTCATATGGCGTGGTGGCTCCCGCTTGGCCGGCGGCGAGCACCGAGACGGCACGCGGGAATTTGGTGAAATCTGTGCGGATGTCGAGCTTCATGTAAAACGGCCTCTCCAAACAAGCGTAGCCTATCGCAAAGCACCGACACAACCCAGGCCAGGTGCACCGGATAGAGCCGGTATTGGCCCGGATGCTGGACGATGCGGGCCAGCCCCGACAAAAGACGCGTGACGCCAAGGCCGATCACCATGCCCATGACGATACGGATGTGCGGGAAGATGTCGTGGCGTAAGGGAGTTGCTGGTTCATTAGCTACCCCTTGGCAAGGAACACGCTAAAGAAGAAGCCAGCTAATCCCGCAGGAAATCGCCCATCGAAAGTGGGTTGCCCGGCCAAAATCGTTCATCGAGCGCCTGCTTGGATGTGAATGGAGGTTCGCCTGGAAAGTGAGATTTCCTGAGACCCGTTTCCCTGACCGCGACAAGCACCGCATGCCCGTAAGCCTGGTCGAAAATCTGAGCCGGGTATCGGCGAAGACTCGGGCTGTCTTTGATGAATGTTTCCGATCCAGATGCGCTGTTCGGAAATTGACGACTGCCAAGTATGACTTCGATGGCCCGGTTGGAATTCCCATTTTAGGAGATGTGCAAGCAGCACCTCCATCCGACTGCGAATTTCTCTTTTGTCACTTCTCCCCAAACTCTCGATCTCCTCGGCAAGATTCTCACGATCGAGGTCGGAGAAACGACCTTCGCGCAACAACGCGCCTTGCTCGGCGCACCACTGGACGTAGTCCGCTTCGTAGGGAGTGGGGGCCCGGAGACGATCAATCCTGTTCATGAGCCCATCATGCCCGAATTTCGAGACAATCGCAAAACGGCCCGTGAGAGCCTAGGACAACTGAAGCATCGATATTTGACGCTCAGCCGCCAAGGCGATGGTAAGGGATCAAAATAGAAAATACCTCTGCGCCATCGGCAGCACCGTGGCCGGCTCGCAGGTGAGCAATTCGCCGTCGGCGCGGACTTCGTAGGTTTCGGGATCGACCTCGACATGCGGGGTGGCGTCGTTGAGCACCATCGAATGCTTGCCGATGCCGCCGCGGGTGTTCTCGACGGCGACCATCTGCTTGTCGACGCCGAGTCGGCCGCGCAGGCCGGCATCGAGCGCGGCTTTCGAGACAAAGGTCACCGACGAGTTGGTCATCGCCTTGCCATAGGCGCCGAACATCGGCCGGTAGTGCATCGGCTGCGGCGTCGGGATCGAGGCGTTGGGATCGCCCATCGGGGCGGCGGCGATCATGCCGCCGATCAGCACCATGTCGGGCTTGACGCCGAAGAAGGCCGGGTTCCACAGCACCAGATCGGCGCGCTTGCCGACCGCCACCGAGCCGATCTCGTGCGACAGGCCATGCGCGATGGCCGGGTTGATCGTGTATTTGGCGATGTAGCGGCGGACGCGGAAATTGTCGTTGTCGCCGGTTTCCTGCGGCAGCGAACCACGCTGGCGCTTCATCTTGTCGGCGGTCTGCCAGGTGCGGATCGCCACTTCGCCGACGCGGCCCATCGCCTGGCTGTCGGACGAAATGATCGAGAAGGCGCCAATGTCGTGCAAAATGTCTTCGGCGGCGATAGTTTCCTTGCGGATGCGGCTTTCGGCAAAGGCGATGTCTTCGGGGATCGACGGCGACAGATGATGGCAGACCATCAGCATGTCGAGATGCTCGGCCAGCGTGTTGACGGTGTAGGGCCGGGTCGGATTGGTCGAGGACGGGATGACGTTGGGCAGCCCGCAAACCTTGATGATGTCAGGCGCATGGCCGCCGCCGGCGCCTTCGGTGTGGAAGGCGTGGATGGTGCGGCCCTTGATCGCCGCCACCGTGTCTTCGACAAAGCCGGATTCGTTCAGCGTGTCGGTGTGGATCATCACCTGCACGTCGTAGTTGTCGGCGACCGTCAGGCAGCAGTCGATTGCCGCGGGCGTTGTGCCCCAGTCCTCGTGCAACTTAAGCGAGCAGGCACCGCCCAGCACCATCTCTTCAAGCGCGGCCGGCAAGGACGCGTTGCCCTTGCCCGACAGGCCGATGTTCATCGGGAAGGCGTCGAAGGACTGGATCATGCGCGCCAGATGCCACGGCCCAGGCGTGCAGGTCGTCGCCAGCGTGCCATGCGCCGGTCCGGTGCCGCCGCCGAGCATGGTGGTGATGCCTGACATCAGCGCCTCCTCGATCTGCTGCGGGCAGATGAAGTGGATATGCGCGTCGAAGCCGCCGGCGGTCAGGATTTTGCCTTCGCCGGCGATGATCTCGGTGCCGGGGCCGATGATGATGGTGACGCCGTTTTGCATATCCGGATTGCCGGCCTTGCCGATCGCGGCGATGCGTCCGTCCTTGAGGCCGATATCGGCCTTGAAGATGCCGCCTGACGCATCGACGACCAGCGCATTGGTGATGACGGTGTCGACCGCGCCTTGGGCACGGGACACCTGGCTCTGGCCCATGCCGTCGCGGATGACCTTGCCGCCGCCGAATTTCACCTCTTCGCCATGAAGGGTGAAATCCTTCTCGACCTCGATGAACAATTCGGTGTCGGCAAGCCGCACCTTGTCGCCGACGGTCGGGCCGTACATCTGGGCATAGGCGGCACGGGTGATTCTAGCCATCAGCAATTGCTCCCGAAATACGGCCCCAAATACAGCCGGCCGAAGCCCGGCCCCACAGTGTCGCCATCCTATGGTCACGCAATGACCCGCTGAGCGACACCTTCCGATCCCATTTAGCGTTTGAGGTGGCCGGGTCACCCCAAAACGACCGTTCGCCAATCGATGGAAAGGAAGATCCATGCGCAAAACGATAAGTCTCGCAGCCGCCGCCACCCTCCTGCTCGCGACCGCTGCCAGCGCCCAGCAACAGCCGGCGCCGCAACCCGGCGAGCCGCCGGCATCGCCCGCTCCCGCGGCGCCCGGCGCTCAGCCGGAAGTGCCGGCGATTCAGACCGTCAACGTCGTCGACATCGAGGAACTGCCGGAGGAAACGAAGACGAAGGTCAACGAAGTGATCGCCAAGCGCGGCGAGGACGGCCTGCAGAAATTGCGCAGCTCGATTGACGCGACGCCCCAGGTCAAGTCCGCGCTGGAAGCCAAGGGACTCACCTCGGCGCAAGTGATCGCCGCCAGCATGGATGCCAATGGCTCGCTGACCTTGATCACCAAGAAAGCGAGCTGACGATGCGCTTTGGCGGGCCGGCACAGGGTCGGCCTGCCGCATCGGGGAGGGAACCTTCGCAGGGCAGAATACGTTTCGACTTTTTGGCGTAGTAACGAGTCTCGAAAGAGTCTCTGAAGGCGAGCGATGACGATCACCACCTTCCCCGACACCAGATGGCTGCATATGATTGCCGCCACTGCGTTTCTCGCGGCGAGCGTTCCCCAGGCCGCGCTTAATGCGCAGGGCCTTGAAGGCCCGGATACGGTCAACAAGATCATCGGCTCGGAGGTCGGCCAGGAAGAGACCAACACGGCTGTGGAAGCCGGCAAAGTCGCCGCGGCGATCGACCGGACGCGTGAAAACATCGGCACGGTGCGCAAGACATCCAAGCTCGACAAGGTCGATATCGTGTTCCTTACCGACGCCGCGCGCACGGAAGGCGGCCTGCCGCCGGCGATAGAAAGCAAGGTTGAGCAGCATCAGGACGAGATTGCGGAACTGCGCCAGGAGATCGAGGCGAACGCATTGCTGTTCAACGCCATCGACTCTCGACGCGTGCAGACCGAAGACGTTCTCGCCGTGGAATTCGACGATCCTGGAAAGGTCGTCATCTACGCGGCGGCCAAGCCGCCCAGCTGAGCCGAAACTGCTCGACGCCTTGGATCGCACAACGCGCCCATGGGATCTCACAGCGCGCCCATGATCTTCTGCTGGAACCCGTAGACCTCGCGCTTGCCGCCGAGCGGCACCAAAGTGACGTCGCGCTCCTGGCCGGGCTCGAAGCGCATCGCCGTGCCGGCGGCGATGTCGAGGCGCATGCCCCGCGCCTTGTCGCGATCGAATTTCAGCGCCTCATTGGTCTCGAAGAAGTGATAGTGGCTGCCGACCTGGACCGGCCGGTCGCCGCTGTTGGCCACTTTGATGGTGACGGTCGGCTGCCCCCTGTTCAGTTCGATCTCGCCGCCTGCCGTGATGATTTCGCCCGGGATCATCGCCAGCCTCACAAGACGCCGAAGGCGAGGCCGGCACCGAGAAGCAGGATCGCCGAGAGCGATGTGCGTTTGATCGTTGCGGGGACCATCGATATGCCTTTCGCTGTCAGGATCGTGCCGTCACGCGGCATCACGGGCCGGGCCGCAGCCTTCGGCCTTAAGGACGCGCTTTGTCGAGGCGGGATGTTGCTTCAGCATCGCTGCCGGCCGGATCGGGCGCGGTGCGAAATCACCGCCGCAGTTCGGACAAACGCCGCCCAGCACATGTTCCACGCACTCGGCGCAGAAGGTACACTCGAAGGTGCAGATCAGCGCATCCGTCGCCTCAGGCGGCAGGTCCTTGTCGCAGCATTCGCAGTTGGGGCGCAGTTCAAGCATTTTCCTCTCCTCACCTTATCGGTTCATGCACGGTCACCAGCTTGGTGCCGTCGGGAAACGTCGCCTCGACCTGGACGTCGTGGATCATCTCGGCGATGCCGTCCATCACCTGCGCGCGGGTGACGACATGGGCGCCGGCCTCCATCAGTTCGGCGACCTGGCGGCCGTCGCGGGCGCCCTCGACGACGAAGTCGGTGATCAGCGCGATCGCCTCGGGGTGATTGAGTTTGACGCCGCGTTCGAGCCGCTTGCGCGCCACAATCGCCGCCATGGCGATGAGCAGCTTGTCCTTTTCCCTTGGCGTCAGGTTCATGCGTTTCCCAGGAATGACATAATCGGAATCAGAGTGACCATAATTTGGGCAGACCCGCCCGTCCGTTGAGCAATTCGACGAGCGGAACCAACCGCTTGCGGAGCTGGTAGCCGTCCTCGGCAAACAGCCTCGCAAGAAGCTTGCCAGATTTCTTCACGCTCCAGACGCTGGCGTCGCCCTCGCCGCCGATGATGTCACGGACCGGATCGAGCAAAGTCTCCACCCGCGGTGAGATCATCAGCACCGTCGCCATGGCGATGGCGCCGCCGGCCACGGCCGAACGGCCCAGAATCGCCGCAATGCCGGGCCCGATGCGGAAATCCTCGGCATGAACGAGCGCTCCGTCCTGGCTGACGCGCCAGCGGTCGTGGAAGCTACCATGCGCCGCGCGTTCGCCCATGGCGAGGCGGCCGAAGACGGTCGCCTCGAGCACCAGCGCCTCGCCACCGGCGGCAAGCTCCAGGTCGAGCCTGCGAGCAAAGGCCGATCGATCAAAGACGATGGTTTCCTGCGGCAGCCAGGCGATGCGGCCGCCGGCGCCGACGGTCAGCTTCACCCGCACCTCGGCGCGATCGGCTGCGGCGCGGTAAACCTTCTCGCAGGCCTGGGTGGTTATGGTGGCGGAGGCGCCGGCGCCGACATCGACCTCCCAGCCGAGGCGGTCGCCGCCAGTCAGCCCGCCGGCGGTGTTGATCAGGACGGCTTCGAGCGGATCGGCCGAGACGGCCGGCATGCGGATCTTGGCGGAACCATCCTGATAAAGCCGCCGAAGACGCGTGCGGCCGCCATTCTTGTCACAGCCGAGCCGCGCCGTTCCGGCGACGCGTTGGGCCGGCGGGACAAAGGTCAGGCCACGTTCGATCATATCCATGGCGCTAACGTTAGCACTCCGCCGGCTTTGTCGACATATAGCTTGTTGCTTGACAACGTTTCGGTTTCTATAGAGGAGCCATCTTGGTACGGTCACACAGCGCCTGGCGGGATAAAAGGCGGCGGTGACGATTTGAGCCTGGGGAAAAAGAGGCGCTGATCAGTTGGCGTCGAGAAACGACAAGGTTGGGGAAGGAACCGAATGGCTGACCAGCTGGCAACGGAAATCATCGCGAAGATCAAGGCTCATGCCGAGCCCGGTGGTGATGAAATCACCACCAGCACCGAACTGACCTCACTAGGCATTCATTCGCTGGAACTGACGGAAATCATCTTCGACCTCGAGGAACAGTATGGCATCGAGATCGAGATGAACACGGTCGATGCCTGGAGCAACCTGAAGAACGTCGGCGACATGGTCGAGGCGGTTCGCGCGCTGATCGCGAAAAAAGCCTGACTGAATGCACAAGCGCGTCGTCATTACCGGCATCGGTGGCATATGCGGGCTCGGCACCAATGTGCCCGCGATCTGGGGCGAGATGCGCGCCGGCCGCTCGGCCATCGGCCCGATCGTCAATTCGGAGCTGCATGACCTGAAAATCAGGGTCGGCTGCGAAATCAGGACGCTTCCCGATCACGGTATCGACCGCAAGCAGGTCGTCTCGATGGACCGCTTCAGCCTTTTGGCGACGATCGCGGCGCGGGAGGCCGCGCAACAGGCCGGGCTGAACTCGCATGCAGCCAACACTTACCGGATGGGCGCCATCGTCGGCGTCGGCGTCTGCGGCTGGGAGGCGATCGAAGAGAGCTACCGCGCCATCCTGCTCGAAGGCAAGAATCGCACCGGCATCTTCACCGTGCCGAAAGTGATGCCGGGCGCTGCGGCCGGCCATGTCAGCATGAATCTCGGCCTGCGCGGGCCGGTCTTCGGCATCACCTCGGCCTGCTCCTCGTCCAATCATGCCATTGCCTCTGCGGTCGACCAGATCAGGCTTGGCCGCGCCGATGTCATGCTCGCCGGCGGCACCGATGCGCCGCTGGTCTGGGGCATTCTGAAAGGCTGGGAGGCGCTGCGGGTGCTGGCGCCCGACACGTGCCGGCCGTTTTCGGCCGATCGCCAAGGCCTGGTGCTCGGCGAAGGCGCCGGCATGGTCGTGCTGGAAACCTACGAGCATGCCATGGCGCGCGGCGCTACGATTCTCGCCGAAATTGCCGGCGCCGGCCTTTCCGGCGATGCCTCCGACATCGTCGCGCCGACCATCGAAGGGCCGGAGGCGGCGATGCGCTTCTGCCTCGTCGATGCCAGGCTCAACCCGGAAGACATCGACTACATCAATGCGCATGGCACCGGCACCAGGGCCAACGACCAGATCGAGACGGCGGCGATCAAGCGCGTCTTCGGCGATCATGCCCACAGGCTTTCGATCTCCTCGACCAAATCGATGCATGCCCACTGCCTCGGCGCGTCGGGCGCGCTGGAGCTGATCGCCTGCGTGATGGCGATCCGCGAAGGCATCGTGCCGCCGACGGCCAATTTTCGCGAAACCGACGCCGATTGCGATCTCGATATCACGCCGAATGTGGCGCGCGAGCGCAAGGTGCGCGCGGCGATCAGCAACGGCTTCGCCTTCGGCGGCACCAATGCGGTGCTGGCGTTCAAGGCAGTCTGACCGCGACCGGATCATCCAGATACGGCGAGACTTGTTGCCACTCGCCACGACCGCGCGATTCCGCGCGAAAAATCCCCGCCCAGGAGTTTCGATGACCGACCTGTCCGCCTTTCCGATCGCCACGCGCTGGCCGGCCAGCCATCCCGACCGCATCCAGCTCTATTCGTTTCCGACGCCGAACGGGGTGAAGGTGTCGATCGCGCTGGAGGAACTCGGCCTGCCATACGAGGCGCATGCGGTGAACATCGGCAAGAACGAAAGCTGGACGCCGGAATTCCTGTCGCTGAATCCCAACGGCAAGATCCCGGCGATGATCGATCCGGACGGTCCAGGCGGCAGGCCGATCGGGCTGTTCGAATCCGGCGCCATCCTGCTCTACCTCACCGACAAGACCGGCAGGCTGGTCCCGACCGACCCGGCGCGGCGTTACGAAACGATCCAGTGGGTGTTCTTCCAGATGGCCTCGATCGGGCCGATGTTCGGGCAGGTCGGCTTCTTCCACAAATTCGCCGGACGCGAGATCGCCGACAAGCGGCCGCTGGCGCGCTATCGCGACGAATCGCGGCGGCTGATCGGTGTGCTCGAGACGCGGCTGAAGGGCCGCGGTTGGATCATGGACGACGACTACACCATCGCCGATGTCTCGATGCTGGGCTGGGTACGCAATTTGATCGGTTTTTACGAGGCGAGGGAACTTGTCGGCTTCGACGACTTTCCCAATGTCGCGGCATGGCTGGAACGCGGCCTTGCCCGGCCGGCGGTGCAAAAGGGTCTTGCTATCCCCGCGCGGAGCTAGCTCAATCGGCCGCAGGCGCCGAGAGGCGGCTATTTTGCCTTGGCTTTGGGTTTTGACCCCCCCTTGCCCATGACAGAAGCAGCAAGGGACGCAGCGCCCCTGGCAGTGGCGACAACCGCACCGGCTGCAACATTGGCCGTCGTCTTGACCGTGCGCATTGCGCTGTCAGCCATAGAGCCGCCGCTTGCCGATTTCCTCGGCTTGGCCGGTTTTGCCGAGGCCTTGGCTGCAGTCGACACCACTTTCTTCGGTGCTGCCTTGCCAAAACTGGGCTTTGCCGCATCCTTGGAGCGAGCGGCGACCGCCGGGCCAGCGCCCGTCTTTGATTCGGTTGCCTTTGATTCGGTTGCCCTGGATCGAGTTGCCCTGCCCTTGCCGGGCGTAGGCTTTCTTGCCGTGGTAGCCATCGGACAGTTTTCCTCATGTCAGCATCATTGCCGTATCGGACATAACGGCCGGAAAGTCCTAAGGTTCCAGACGCCGGCTCTCCCGCAAATCAGGCGTGATCGCCGATCACCAGATCGGGGGGGCGGCGGCGGGCAAGCACGCGGTCGATGTTGGGCATGTCGTTGGAGGCGATCCAGGCGCGGGCGTCCTCGTCGGAGCGGCCATGTTCATGCCATCGCTCAAGCAGCCGGCGCTCGAGCTCGGCGCGCGGCACATCGATGAAGATCGAGAAATCGAACAGCGGCGCCAGTCGCGACCAGGGTTCCTCGTCAAGCAAGAGATAATTGCCTTCGACCAGGATGAATTTGGTGTCGGCGGCGATGATCGAAGCGGCGGCGCGCGACAGCTCCATGCTGCGGTCGAACACCGGAATGGCGATGTCGGGCTCGGCGGCGCGGATGCGCTTCAGCAGGGTTTCGAAGCCGGCAAAGTCAAAGGTCTCCGGAGCGCCCTTTCGCGCGCGCAGGCCGCGCCGCTCGAGCACGATATCGTCGTAATGGAAGCCATCCATCGGCACGATTTCGGCCGCGCCTTCCGGCAGAAGTTCATGCAGGCGGGCCGACAGCGTCGACTTGCCGGCGCCCGGAGGACCGGCGATGGCAACGACAAAGCGCCGCGCCTTGCCGGCGCGCTTGAAGATGGTGGCGGCGAGATGAGCAATCTCGGACATCGGAGCCCTTCTGGCTGGGTGTTTTGGATCGCATCTTGGCGATAGTTCGCGGGAATTTCAAACGCGGGATTGGCGCTCGACGCAGAAGTTTTGACCGTCCGTTGGCAAATCGCAGACCTCTAGGATTGGCCGAAACGATCCTCCCTTTCGTCATCCTGGGGCGGAGCAAGGAGCGAAGCGACGCGGCGCAGACCCCAGGATCCATGCCGTTACGTCAAGGCGCCGCAGCGGTGCAGGTTCTGTCCCGCCGCATTCCTCGGCCGATGTCACGGCATGGATCCCAGGGGCTCCGCGCCGGCGCGTCGCGCCTGGGCCGCCCGGGGGTGACGCTGCGGGGGGGGGGCGGGC
>NZ_JAMYLP010000123.1:0-12980 GCF_040318085.1 Mesorhizobium sp. M1322 | reverse complement strand
CCGAAGCCTGGGTCTTCATCGCCCACATCCGCCTGCTCACGCGTCGCCTCGCAAGACCTTGAAATTGCACCAGTCGTTTTGATTCAGACACTTAGCTATACCGGTCACGCGTCGCCAGGCGCAGCAACGGCCTGTTGGTATAGTTCCGCCGTTTGCTGGTCGAAGCAGCAGAAGATGACGGTTTCCGGAACCGCGTTCTGGCCGATGAAGGCGCTCACGGTGCCAACGGCGATCTGCCTGGCCTGATCCTTTGGATAGCGGTAGACACCAGTCGAGATCGCTGGAAACGCTACCGTCCGACAACCCTTGGCGGCGGCGAGTTCGAGCGACCGGCGATAGCAGGAGGCGAGCAGTTCGGCTTCGCCTTTGCCGCCGCCTTGCCAGACCGGACCGACCGTGTGGATGATGTATCGCGCCTGCAGCCTGTAACCCTTGGTGAGTTTTGCGTCACCGACCTTGCAGCCATTCAGCATCCGGCATTCGAACTCAAGCTCCGGGCCGGCCGCTGTGTGAATGGCGCCGTCGACGCCGCCACCGCCGAGCAGCGACGAGTTGGCGGCGTTGACGATGGCATCGACCGCTAGCTTCGTGATGTCGCCGATATGAACGCGAATCCTCTGATTGATCTCGCTCATCTCACATCCTGAACACGCCGAACCGTGTCTCCTCGATCTCGGCGTTCAGCGCGGCGGATAGGCTGAGCGCCAGCACCTCGCGCGTCTTGGCCGGGTCGATGATGCCGTCGTCCCAGAGCCGGGCGGAGGAATAGAGCGGGTGGCCTTCATGCTCGTATTTCATCAGGATCGGCTTCTTGAATTTTGCCTCCTCCTCCGCGCTCCATTGCCCGCCCTTGCGCTCGATGCCCTCGCGCTTGACGACGGCCAGCACGGTGGCCGCCTGCTCGCCGCCCATCACCGAAATGCGGGCATTCGGCCACATCCACAGGAAGCGTGGCGAATAGGCGCGTCCGCACATGCCGTAATTGCCGGCGCCGAACGAGCCGCCGATGATCATGGTCACCTTCGGCACGCGCGCCGTGGCGACGGCCATCACCAGCTTGGCGCCGTCCTTGGCGATGCCGCCAGCCTCGTATTTTCGCCCCACCATGAAGCCGGTGATGTTTTGCAGGAAGATCAGCGGAATCTTGCGCTGGCAGCACAGCTCGATGAAATGCGCACCCTTGAGCGCGCTTTCGGAGAACAGCACGCCGTTGTTGGCCATAATGCCGACCGGCAAGCCGTTGAGATGGGCAAAGCCGGTGACCAGCGTGGTGCCGTAATTCTGCTTGAACTCGTCGAACTCGGAGCCGTCGACGATGCGCGCGATCACTTCACGCACATCATAGGGCTGGCGCAGATCCGTTGGGACGATGCCGTAGAGCTCATCGGCTGCATGAAGCGGCGGAATCGGATCGCGAAGTGCCAGCCCCATCTCCTTCTTTCGATTCAGGTTCTTGACGATGCGGCGGGCGATCGCCAGCGCATGCTCGTCGTCCAGCGCATAATGGTCGGCAACGCCGGAAAGCCTTGTGTGGACATCGGCGCCGCCAAGCTCCTCGGCGCTGACATCCTCACCGGTGGCCGCCTTTACCAGCGGCGGGCCGCCGAGGAAGATGGTCGCCTGATTGCGCACCATGATCGTTTCGTCCGACATCGCCGGCACATAGGCGCCGCCCGCCGTGCACGAGCCCATGACGCAGGCGATCTGCGGAATGCCTGAAGCCGACATGTTGGCCTGGTTGTAGAAGATGCGGCCGAAATGCTCGCGGTCGGGAAACACCTCGTCCTGGTTGGGCAGGTTGGCGCCGCCGCTGTCGACCAGATAGACGCAGGGCAGTTTGTTCTGCAGCGCGATCTCCTGGGCGCGCAGATGCTTCTTCACCGTCAGCGGATAATAGGTGCCGCCCTTTACCGTGGCGTCGTTGACGACGACCATGACTTCGGTGCCTTCGACGCGGCCGATACCGGCGATGATGCCGGCCGATGAGATGTCTTCGCCATACATCGACCACGCCGCGAACTGGCCGATTTCGAGGAAGGGCGAGCCGGTGTCGAGCAGCTGGGCGAGGCGCTCGCGCGGCAAAAGCTTGCCGCGGCTCTGGTGGCGCTCACGCGCTTCCTCCGAGCCGCCACGCTCGACGGTTGCGGCCTTTTCCGCAATGTCGGCGACCAGCGCCCGCATGCGCTCGGCATTGGTGCGGAAGGTGTCGGATGCTGGCGAGATCTGGGAGATGAGGGTGGTCATAGTGTTACCGGATCAGTTCGATCTTGCAGCCGATATCCAGGTCGCCCCAGTCACGGTCGGCGGTGACGGCAATGGCGTTCTCGCGAATTGCCAATGCGAGGCAGGCCCGATCGCCCAGCGACAAGCCGCGATGCCGCGTCAGCTCGCGAAGCTGACCAGCGGCGATGCCCATCATCTCGTCGAAAACAGCGACTGGCATACCGAGGCTGGCGAGGTCGTCCGCGGCCTCTTCCATGCTGCGTCCCCTGTCGATCAGCTTTGCGATGATTTCGGCCGCATTGACGGAACTGCATTGCGCATCCGGCGCGAAACCCAAGGCGATATCGGTGCCTTTCTCGTTGAGTAGGATCGCCAGCGCCGCCGAGCTGTCCATGACGTAGGGTTTCACTTGGCTCCCTCCCTCGCCATTCCTTCGGCATGAAGCCGGTCCAAACGTCTATCGCTTCGGCGCTGCTCTTCCCGCCGCTCCTTCAGAAATTCGTCGACGACACTTTCGCCCGGCTGTTTCAACGCCGACAATTCCGCCTGGACGCGCCTCAGATTCCGAAGCCACGACCTTACCCTCAGCTCGCCGTTCTCGATATAAAGGATCAAATCCTCGCCCGGTTTCACGCCCATTTCCTCGCGCATGGCAGCCGGGATAACGAAGCGTCCGCCCTCGCCAAGTCTGACGCGCTCGCGTTTCGCTGGAGTCCGAAGTGGAGTTTTCCGAGCGCTGGCAGCGAATTGCGTCTGCGGATTTTCGTCAAACCCAGCCTTTCCCGTTCTGTTGGTCATGATCTGCCTCGTTTCAGGAATATGACATAGCAGTGAATTATGGCACAATCCGAGTTTCCTGGCAATTTATCGAGATAGCACTAACCTCCTTCTGCCATGATTTCGCGCCCGATCAGCCAGCGGCGGATTTCGCTGGTGCCGGCGCCGATCTCATAGAGCTTGGCGTCGCGCAAAAGCCGGCCGGTCGGATAGTCGTTGATGTAGCCATTGCCGCCCAGCAGCTGGATGGCGTGGAGCGCCATCTGTGTCGCCTTCTCGGCGGCGAACAGAACGCAAGCGGCGGCGTCCTTGCGGCTCGTCTGACTGCGGTCGCAGGCGGTGGCGACGGCATAGACATAGGCGCGCGCGGCATTCATCGTCGTGTACATGTCGGCCAGCTTGCCCTGCACCAGCTGGAACTCGCCGATCGGCTGGCCGAACTGCTTGCGCTCGTGCACATAGGGGATCGCCACATCGAGGCAGGCCGCCATAATCCCGAGCGGGCCGCCGGCGAGCACCGTGCGCTCGTAATCGAGGCCCGACATCAGCACCTCGACGCCGCGCCCTTCCTCGTGAAGCAGGTTGTCGAAGGGCACTTCGACATTCTCGAACACAAGTTCGCCGGTGTTCGAGCCGCGCATGCCGAGCTTGTCGAGCTTTTGCGCGACGGAAAATCCGGCAAAATCCTTTTCGACGATGAAGGCGGTGATGCCGCGCGAATGGAGCGCCGGACCGGTCTTGGCGTAGACGACCAGGGTCTCGGCGTCGGGGCCGTTGGTGATCCACATCTTGGTGCCGTTGAGCACGTAGCAGTCGTTGCGCTTTTCGGCACGCAGTTTGAGCGACACGACGTCGGAGCCGGCGCCGGATTCGGACATTGCCAGCGCGCCGACCTTTTCGCCGCTGCACAGCGCAGGCAGATATTTTTCCTTCTGCGCCGGCGTTGCCCAGCGATTGATCTGGTTGACGCAAAGGTTGGAATGGGCGCCGTAAGAAAGGCCGACCGAGGCCGAGGCGCGCGAAATCTCCTCCATCGCCACGACATGGGCGAGGTAGCCCATGCCGGTGCCGCCGAATTCCGGATCGGCGGTGATGCCGAGCAGGCCGAGCCCACCGAGTTCGGCCCACAGATGCGCCGGAAATTCGTTCGAGCGGTCGATCTCGGCGGCGATCGGGGCGATCTTGTCCTGGGCGAAGCGCCGCACCAGGTCGCGCAGCGCCTCGATGTCTTCGTCAAGCCCGAAGTTGAGTGTGTGCGTGTACATGCCGTTCCTCCCGGCGCACGGCCCCGAAATCGAATTCAATTTCGGGAAGGATCATGCGCAAAATCAAGTGCTACAGCGTCCTTTGCTCGACGGAAGCGGCTGCGCTGCAGGCCGTTGCGCGCCATCGGCCTTTGCTCCAACCAGGCGCATCGTCATTGAAAGATATGTGGCGGTTACCTCCGAGATCGATAGCCGCTCGCCCGGCCGGAACCAGACGATGACGCCGGTCATCATCTGGATCAGCGCCATGGCTGTCAGCCCTGTGTCTTCGACGTCGAAGACGCCGGCTTCTGCGCCGTCGCGCAAGATGACGCGCAGCTCCTTCTCATAGGCAGTGCGCATACGCAGGATCTGCGTCAGGCGGTCATGCGACAGGCTGCGCAATTCCATGTTCGAGACATGGGTGGAATGGCGGCGTTCGATGTGGAAGGCGATGTGGTTTTCGACATAGGCGGCGAGCCGGGTCGCCGGATCGGCCGCCGCCGGGCGCGCCGCGGCCCACGCCTCGATCAACCCTTTCATGTGCTCGCGCATCAGCGTGAACAAAAGGTCTTGCTTGGTCGGAAAATAACGGTAGAGCGCCGCCGCCTGCACGCCGACCTCGGCGGCCAGCTGGCGCATCGACATCGCCTCATAGCCGAGACGCGCAATCAGGCTGACCGCCGCCTCGCGGACCGCTGCTTCGGTCTTTTCGCCGTCGGAACCGGTCGTGCGCGCCAGGGAAACCTCGTCGAAGGCAGTAATAAAACGAACGTTCAATTAATTCAAGAGATGTGGATCGAACGTCCAGCAGGCGAGACGGCGCAAGCCGCGCGGCTCTTCCTTCTCCCCCAAGGGGAGAAGGATGAGCGCCTTCAGTCCCCCCGTGCTGCCGCCAGCGCGCCGGGCAACTCCTCGGCAAAAATGTCGAGCTCGTGGTCGAGGCCGACGCTGACCCGGATGCAGCGGTCGAGCACCGGCACCATCGGCTTGCGGATGAACACGTCGCGCGACAGCAGCGCCTGCAGCACCTTCAGCGCGAAGGCGCCGTCGCGGCCGCAATCTATGGTGACGAAATTGGTTGCCGACGGCAGCGGCTTCAGCCCGTTTGCCTCAGCTATTTCAGCGATGCGCTGGCGGCCGGAAGCAACCCGCGTCACCACGCTTTGGAGATAGTCCTGATCGGCAAGCGCCTCGACGCCGGCGATCTGCGCCATGCGGCTGACGCCGTAATGGTTGCGGATCTTCTCAAAATCGCGGATCACCTGGGCATCGGCCACCGCGTAGCCGCAGCGTATGCCGGCCAGCCCGTAGGCCTTCGAGAAGGTGCGCATGCGAATGACGTTCGGCCTGGAGATATCGATCGGCGGCAGCGCCGACGCCGGGCCCAGTTCGCCATAGGCCTCGTCGAGCACCAGCATGGTGGTCTCCGGCAGGGCTTCGATGAAGCGGATGAGCTCCGCCGCTTCCCACCAGCTTCCCATCGGATTGTCCGGGTTGGACAGGTAGACCAGCGGCGCTTTGTCCCTGGCGACCGCAGCCAGCAGGCCGTCCAGGTTTTCCCGGTCGTAGGGGACCGCGACCAGCCGGCCGCCGACGCCGGCAATATGGAAATTGAAGGTCGGATAGGCGCCGAGCGAGGTGACCACCGCGTTATCAGGCGCCACATACATGCGCGCCACCAGGCTGAGCAACCCGTCTATGCCTTCGCCGACCACCACGTTTTCGGCACCAACGCCAAGATGCGCGGCGACAGCCAGCTTCAAATCGTGATTGTCGGGATCACAATACATCCACATGTCGCGGGCGATGCCGGCCATACGGGCTATGACGCGCGGCGAGGGGCCAAAACTGCTCTCATTGGCGCCGATGCGGGCGCGAAACGCGCGACCGCGATCCCGCTCCTGCGCCTCCGGGCCGACAAACGGCACCGTCGAAGGAAGCGCACTGATGATCGGCGTGAGGGGAGGGCGCTGGCGCATGGCAAAGGCTCGTTCGAAAAGGGATTTCTTGCTAGCGCGGCGCAGTTGGCCGCGCAAGCTCCCGCCTTGGCTGCAACCAGCATGCTGGATTCCCCCCGCTCTTTTTGCTAGCGAGATATCATGAACAATCGACTCCCACCTGCTTGGTCAAAGCACATCAAGCCCGGACCCGCGCCGAAAGCGAAGGTGCCGATAGCGAAGCCTTTAGCGAGCCCGCAGAAAGGAAACGCCCAATCGCGTGCGCAGGCCGACGACGCGCTGCTGAAACAGGCATATGCCTTTCAGCAGGCCAAGCGGCTCGACGAGGCTCAGGATCTATGCCTTCGGGTTCTGGCGCGCACGCCGAACCATCCGCTCGCCTTGTACATCCTGGGGACCGTATACCTGGGTTACGACGATGAAAGGGCCTTGCGATATTTCGCACGGGCGGTCGGCGAGGAACCTAAAAACCCGTACTATCATCTCAGCCTGGGCGAGGCCTATGTGAAGGTCAGCGAGTATGCGCCAGCAATCAAGCATATGCAGTATGCCCTGGAACTGCAGCCCGGCCTTATCGAAGCACTTTGCGCATTGGGGCGCACTTACACGGCGTTCGACAAACCCGACATGGCTTTGCCGCTTTACGAGAAGGCGCTGAAAATCAACCGCGATCATCCCAAGGTGCGAGCCGGGCTGGCCAGCGCGCTCAGCGGCCTGGGGCGTATGGATGAAGCCGCCGTCTATCTGAAAGAAGCGATCGATCGCCGTATTGGGGTGCCGGCTGCCTACAACGACCTCGTACAGACACGAAAGTTCACCGAGGAGCCCGAGGAGCTCCAATCCATCCTTCGTGAACTCGGTAATCCGAAACTTGGTTCGGAAGCCGCGCAGCAACTCCATCTCGCCGCCGGCAAGGTGCTAAACGACCTCAAGCGCTATGATGAGGCTTTCGACCATTTCAACAGGGCGAAACAGGCCTCCGGCTACAAGTTCGATATCGACTTGTATCGTCGGTGGATCGATACGATGATTGAAACCTTCACGCCGGACTTTTTGGCTGCAAGGGCCGGCTATGGAAATCCTTCTGAAGTGCCGGTGTTCGTGGTCGGCATGCCCCGCTCGGGAACGACGCTCACGGAGCAGATCTGCGCTAGTCATCCCGATGTTCATGGTGCAGGGGAGCTTAGCAAACTAAGGCGGGTCGCGAATGCGATCGGCCTGAAGACATCATCGGCTGGAGATTTGCACCAGCCAGTCACGTCGATCACGGAAGACCTGTCCAGAACGCTAGCCGAAGAGCATCTGTCCTATTTGCGGGAGCGGGCGCCTGCCGCGCTTCGCGTCGTGGATAAGATGCCGCACAATTTTGAACTGATCGGCCTTATCGGGCTTCTCTTCCCCAACGCACGCATCATTCATTGCCGTCGTGACGCCATCGACAATTGCGTCTCCTGCTTTGTCCTCAACTTTAGCGAGGGGCACAGCTACAACACCGACCTGAAAACACTAGGCCTGTACTATCGCGAGTATGACCGCCTGATGCAGCATTGGAACGAGATTTTTCCGGGCCTTATCTTCGAAAATCGCTACGAAACGCTGGTCGAGGACCAGGAAGCGCAGTCACGCCGCCTGATAGATTATCTCGGGCTGCCTTGGGACGACGCCTGCCTGCGCTTTTTCGATAGAGATGGTTCGGTCAACACACCCAGTCGCTGGCAGGTTCGTCAACCGATTTACAAATCGTCCGTCAAGCGCTGGAAAAATTATGAAAACGAAATTCAGCCGCTGATACAGTCGCTGGGCGATCTTGCAGAGATTTGACTTGAGGTCGGCGGTCCGCATTGTGTGGGCCGCGGGGGGTCGCAAGCGCATAGATTCGCGGGCCGATTTTTAGCGTGCGCCGGCACCGGTCAGCCATCCCTCCTTCGTCATCCCAGGGCGGAGCAGGAGCGAAGCGACGTCGCGGAGACCCTGGGATCCATGCCGTTACGGTCGGCAGTGCTCCTCCGGACCAGAACCGAACGCCACCACCCGGCCGGTGTGGATCGTGCTGCGCTCTGGCTCGCGGTCATATAGACGTAACCGGTCGCGGTTGAAGGGTAGCTCGCGCCGTTGCGGATGCAAGCGCCGTTCTGAGCCGCTGCATTCTTCGGCGGATGTCACGGAATGGATCCCAAGGTCTGCGCTCCGCTTCGCGTCGCTCCGCCCTAGGATGACGAAGGCATGATCGCCAACCGCCGGCGTTTGAGATTGGCAGATGACCGCAGATCCAGCAAAGAACGACCATGGCCGGGCATCGGCCGCGCCATACATTCCACCCTTGACAGCCACGCCGATACGAAAAAACCCGGCGGTTGCCCGCCGGGTTCTATTTCAGTCAAACGCTGCTGATTAGAACGAGCGCTGGAAGCGGAGGATGCCGCCGAAGTTATCCTCCTCCTCGGCACCGGTCCAGTTGCTGACGGTGTCCTCACCAACATGGAAGTAGGCGGCTTCGGCCGTGATCGTCAGGCCGGGGACGATATCGTAAGCGATGTTCGCCACGACGCCGAGGTTCTTGCCCTCGTCATAGGAGATCTGGGTGTTGAACGAGGTCTTCTCGTTGATGGTATAGGTGCCACCGCCCCAGACTGCCCAATTGCCGCTCCACAGCTTGTACATGCCGCGGCCGGCGGCGGGGATTGCGAAGCCGCCGTCCAAGTAGTTGTCGTCGGTGCCGTAGCCGGCCATGATGAACAGCGACAGGTTTTCCATCGGCGTGACGTCAAGGCGAACCTTGCCGGCCACTTCTTCATAGTTGGCGTCGTAGGCAATGACGCCGGTGATCGCGCCCCAGCCCTGCGTCCACTTCACACCGCCGACGACATGCGGGATGTAGCTGTCGATCGTGAAGTCGCCATAACCTTGTTCGAGCGAAACCACGGCGGAGAAGCCGTTGCCGGCGTCGAAATAGTACTGGACGACGTTGGTGTCGAAGCCGCCGTAGGGAACCAGCGTATCGTTCATGACGTTGCCGGCGTAGCCGATGAACGTATCGAAGGCCGATTCGTCCTTACCGACGCGAAGCCCACCGAGCTGGATCCAGGCGAAGTTCAGCGAGACGCCTCTGTCGTAGGCTTCGTTGAGGAGCGGAGCTGTGTCGCCTTGGGTGTTGCGGAAGTTGAAGCGGGTCTCGGTGTACGTCTTCAACGTGCCGAGCTCGGTTTCCTGGCCGGTCCAGGTCTTCAGCGCGAAGCGAGCACGCTTCCAGTAGGTATCCTGCTCGTCGCCGTCCTCGACGTCGACGGTCCCCGCACCCGTGAATGTGCCGACGTCGCCGACGCCGATGTCGTAGCGGACATAGCCGCCGATGCGCAGGCAGGTCTCAGTGCCGGGGATGTAGAAGTAGCCAGCGCCGTAGACGTCGCAGATGCGGACGTATTCAGCGGGTTCCGGCTCGGCAACGACGACGGCGTCGGCGGCGCGCGCACCGGAAACTGCGACCAGAGCCGCAGCGGAGCCAAGAAGAAGGCTCTTGATGTTCATTTTCTGACCTCCAGTCAAAAGTTAAAAAACGGGTCTGGGTATTCTTTGCTGAAGGACAGCGTTCCCTGCCCCATCCCCACTACCGAAAAAGATGCGCACCGCGCCGCTCCTTCGAATTCGACATTACCCATGAGGCGGCGGCGTTCAACCACCATCGTATCGGCAGAAGGTCTGTGCGGGTGCTATCCCCAAACGTTGTTGCACAAATGACACGATTTGGCCTCACTCGGAAAGCTCCCGTTAACCATTGAGCCTCTTGGGAGCCCTTACAATCCGGCCGATTCCGGCAATTGCCCCTCCCGGAATTGCGACGATGTTGTGAGTCGTCAGCCAAGGGATTGCCGCAGAATCGCCGCATGGCAAAAGCGCCGTTTCGGCAGAGGCCGGTTTTTTCAACGATAATGGGTCAGGCTTGTTGATTGTGCCGGCGCTTTTCTTTATCCACCGGCGCAACGGAGAGGTGGCCGAGTGGTCGAAGGCGCTCCCCTGCTAAGGGAGTAGAGGTCAAAAGCTTCTCGTGGGTTCGAATCCCATCCTCTCCGCCATCCTGCTTCGCGCAGCGCGCTTCGCAGGACGCGTCCCCCCTTTCCGCGAAAGCAGGATGCGCTGCGGCACTGCCTCAAATAAATTCCTCAGTTATCGAGCATTACTTTGAGCCGAAGCGTTGCTCGGTCCTATCCAGAAAGGCGGCGATGGCGCCGGGCAGGCCGCCGGTCTCGAGGAAAGGCGCATGACCCTGGCCCTCGACGGTGATCGTCTCGACACAAGAGTGACGCTTTCGCATCTGTTCGAGCGTCTCGGCGGACAGCAGCTTCGAATTGGCACCGCGTATGGCGAGCAGGGATATCGCCGCCAGTGCTTCGAACTGCGGCCACAGATCAGGCAGCTTCTGGGTCAGGTCGAGTGCCGCCAGCGTGTCGACCAGCTTCGGGTCGAAATCCGGCACCAGCCCCTCATCCGTCTCTCGGTAAAGGGCCGATACCATCCGCTCCCAATCCGCCTCGGTCAGGGCAGGAAAGTCGCTGCCATGCGCGCCGCGTTGGGCGCCGACTGCCTCGGCATGGGTCTTCGGCATCGGCGTGCGCTCGAGATAGGAGCGGACATGGGCGAGACCGCCGGCCTCGATCACCGGGCCGATATCGTTGAGCACGATAGCCCTCAGGACTGCCGGCCGCATCGCCCCGAGCACATGGATGATCAACCCGCCGCGCGACGTGCCGATGAAACCCGCCTCCTCGATGCCTAGCGCCGCCAGCCCAGCGAGGATGTCGCCGGCTTCGACGCCGACATTGTAGTGGCTGACATCGGGGTCATAGGCGGATTGCCCGCGCCCGCGATAGTCGAAGGCGACAATTTTTCGGGGACTTTCCGTCCATCGCGACAAGTGCAGCGCCAACTCATGAAAATCGCGGCTATTGCGGGTCAGGCCGGGCAGGCACACCAGCGGCCAGTGTCCGGAGTTCGCTTCGCCGTAGATGCGGGCGTGGAGTTCAAGCCCGTCCGGCGATGCGTAGAAAAAATCGGAAAAACCGCTCGACATTTGGACTCGATTCCTCTGGATTGTGCTGATTGCTACAGGCGAGATGTGTCTGCGGGACAGCACCCCCCCCTCTGTCCTGCCGGACATCTCCCCCGCAAGGGGGGAGATTGGATGTCACGTCGGCTTTCGCCAATCTCCAGCGTTTAAGAGAAGGCGAGGCGTTGAAACCGCCGATCTCCCCCCTTGCGGGGGAGATGTCCGGCAGGACAGAGGGGGGGTGTGAAGGATCACCGGCCTCTGGTTTTTCCAGACGAGGACCCAGGTCTTGCTTCGAACGCTTCCTCTCTCGCTTGCGACGATCGCTCGTTTAACTCCGCCCGTTCACCAAATCCCCCACAATGTCGTACTTGCCGGAAATGCGCATCTTGTAGACTTCGTAATTCTCCATCACGCGCTGGACGTAACTTCTTGTTTGCGTGTAGGGAATCCGTTCGATCCAGTCGACGACAGCGTCGATGTCCTTGCCGCGCGGGTCGCCATATCTAGCCACCCACTGGGCCGCGCGGTTGGGGCCGGCATTGTAGCCGGCGAAGGTCAGTACGTAGGAGCCGTCGAAGCGGCCGAGCTGCTCGCCGAGGAAGGCGGCGCCCAAGGTCGCATTGTAGCCGGCGTCGGTAGTCAGCCGCGCCTGCGAGAAGGTCATCCCGGCCTTCTCAGCCAATTGCCTGGCAGTCCCCGGCATCAGCTGCAGCAGCCCGCGTGCGCCGGCGCTGGAGACGGCACCGATGTTGAACTCACTTTCCTGGCGGGCGATCGCATAGGCCAGCGCCTTGCCCGAGCCGGAAATGTTGGCGGTCTCGGGAATGACGCCGAGCGGATGCGACAGCGCCCCGACATCGATGCCGCGCGCGCCGGCGATCTTGCCGACTTTCAGCGCCAGGAAGTGATTGCCCTGCGTTTCCGCCATCGCGGCCAGCAGCGCCAGCTCTCCGGCACTGGTCAGCTGTCCAGCGAGGTCGCGGTAAAGTGTGTCGGCGTAGCGCTGATAGCCCGCCTCCTGCAGCCGCTTGATGGCGCTGACAGCCTCGCGATTGGCGAAATTCCTATGATCGGTGGCGCTCGGTTGCGGATAGGCGATGTTGAGGACCTGCCGGCCGACGCGCTCGCCGGCGAGCTGGCCGTAGAACGTCGTGCCATAGGCGGCGGCACGGGTAAAATAATCTTTCGCGCTACCAGGGCCGCCGGCTTCGGCCGCACGGCCGAGCCAGTAATAGGCGCGCGACAGCGATATCGGCCCCTGGGTGAGACCGGCGATCCGCGCGAAATGCCTGGCGGCGGTGTGGGGATCGTTGAGGCCGCGCAGCGCGTACCAGCCGGCATGAAACTCCGCATCCGCCGCGTTGGCAGCACTTTCGGCGGCGTGTGCTGCGACTACCCTGTAGGCGGTCTTCATATCGCCCCGGTCGACCAGTTCGCGCGACAGCACCCGGCGCTCGGCCCACCAGGCATTCGGGTCGATCAGCGCGTTGCGATCGCTCGGCGCCTTCATCATCACTGCGGCGGCGTCGGAAAACTTCTGCTGCTTGCGCAGAAATTGGGCTTGCGCGAAGAGATAGCCGGCCGAACGCTGCGCGGCGGGCACCGCCTTCAGCAGTTTGGCCGCTTTCTTGTCGCCCCTGTCCGCCGCTGCCCCGCCCCGGCCCCCGGGGGGGGGCCCGCGGGGGCGGGGCCCCGCCCGCGCGGCGTTGGCCCGGCGGGCGAGCACCGGCG
>NZ_JAMYLP010000122.1:0-13009 GCF_040318085.1 Mesorhizobium sp. M1322 | reverse complement strand
TGCCAGGGCTCGTGTCGATGCGGTGCTTGCCCGGGTCGAGGAGGCGAAGGTCCAGGCCCAGCAGGCTGCCGATACCGCCAGGAAAGCCGGTGCCACCTTCGCGCTGCTTGGCGCACTGTCGCTGGTCGTCGGCGCTTTCATCGCGAGCGCCGCAGCGGCACTTGGCGGCAGGCAGCGCGACGACGAGGAGGCGGTCTTCCTGACCAACCGTTGATCGGTGCTTGACGGGTTCTATCGATGCCGGGACTGTGTGCCGGCATCGACCGGTTTGACGGCGTGATCGCCGTCGATTGTGCGCGCTGATTCGCCGAAACGAGCGGCCCCAATTTTCCAGCAGCCATCGCCCTACTTTCCAGCAGCACTCGTCGGTGCCGCCTGGCTTGGCTCCAGTTTGCGGCCGAGATCGACCGCGTCGCGCAGCACATCGACATGAGAGCGCGGCGGCGTTCCGGGAGCTGCGGCGACCTCGACGCCGGTCGCCTTCAGCGACCAGTAGAGAGTGTGCGTGAAGACGCGGCCAAGCGAGCCGCGCAACTCGACCCGGATGTTCTCCACGCCGGGGCCGAAATTTTCCGCCATCGGTCCGGAGATCGGGTCGCCCGTCAACCAGCCATTGCCCCTGTCGAAGATGTTGGTCCAGCGTGTCGCGGCAAACACCGCGCCATGATGCACCGCCCGCTGTGGCTTGCCCGAACGGCTGCGCCCTTCCTGATAGAGGACGGTTCCACCGGCCGCCGTCTCGGCGATCGGCGGACATGCCGAGAACAGCCGCTCGGCGATGCCGCGCCTGAATTCGGCGAGATTGTAGGTCACCAGAAATTCGCTGTGAGTCAGCGGACTGCCAAGCGTGACGAAATCGCTGATCTTCCATGGCAATGGATGATCGTCGTCCCTGGTGCGGAGCTGGCGGTAGAGTTCCCATTGGGCGCGCCGGAATCCAGAAAAATCATCCAAGCTGTCGGGCCACACAGGACCATCGGCGTTGAGCGTGACCTTGTCGACGGCGCGGATCGCTTTCAATCGCGACTTATCGCGGACCGCTTCCAGCTTTCGGGGCCTGAAATCGGCCCACAATATCTGCAGCAGATCATAGGCGATGATTGATCCCAGGCTATGCGAGACTAGCACGATGCGGTCGTAGCCATCGTCCATCATGAGACGCCTCAGCAGCGTCAGGCCACGGTCGCGGACAAGCGCGCGCTTCTCGACCGTTGCCGCTTCAGCACGTACATAGGCGGCCACATCACCGAAATAGGGCAGGCCAAACCGGTCCACCGACCAGATGACGAACGAGGCCAGGATGGTGACGAGCGTGCCCGTGGCCCAGGCAATATCTCCCTGCAGGGCCGACGTCGCGAGCAAGAGCGCCGCGCACAGGACTGTTGTGACGGCCAGAAGCGTGACGACATAAAGCCCGCGGGCATCGCGCGGAATGTCGGCGGGTTTGCGCCAGAGCAGGTTCGTCACCCAGGCCGCGAGCCGGCCCCGCGTCGTACCTTGCGTGATGTCGGCCCAGTAAAGCTCGTAGAAATCGGTGCGGCGGCCATCGATATCGTAAGGGGTGGTGATCCGACGAAGCTCGTGCGAGTTCGTCCGGCTGTCGGGCGTGATCCAGCTCTGGTTGATCTTCTCGCCGGCGGGACCGCCCGAATCGGCCACACGGGCGTAAAACGGCACGCGAGCAGGGTCGTGACTCCAAACAGCCTGAACAAATTCCCTCAGCGTGCCCATGGGTCGCTGTTCGCCCATGCCATGCACGATCACCACGGCCTGGCTGGGCTTGCGCGGCGCCTTTCCGGCGGCCGGCGGACTGGTCTTGGCCGGCGACGCAACAGGATGAGGGTGGGACACCAGTGCCTCCATTGGTGACAAAGCCCGGAACAGAATTTGCCCCATCGTAGCGCTGAAACCGGCGTGAGAGCAAAGACGCCCAGGCCGGATGCTCAGGGCCAAGAAAAAGCCCGGCGCGGAGCCAGGCCTTTGTTTCGAGCAAATGGCGGTGCACCGGCGCCGCCAATCCGGATCAGTGATCCATGGCCTTGACGATCTCTTCGGTCATCTTCTTGGCGTCGCCGAGCAGCATCATGGTGCCGTCCTTGTAGAACAGCGTGTTGTCGATGCCGGCGTAGCCCGAGCCGAGCGAGCGCTTGACGAACAGGCAGGTGCGGGCCCTGTCGACGTCGAGGATCGGCATGCCGTAGATCGGCGACGCCTTGTCGTCGCGGGCCGAGGGGTTGGTGACGTCGTTGGCGCCGATGACGTAGGCGACGTCGGCCTGCGCGAATTCGGAGTTGATGTCCTCGAGCTCGAACACTTCGTCGTAAGGCACATTGGCTTCGGCCAGGAGCACGTTCATGTGGCCGGGCATGCGGCCGGCGACGGGATGAATGGCATACTTCACGTCGACACCGTTGGCCTTGAGCTTGTCGGCCATCTCGCGCAGCGCATGCTGCGCCTGGGCGACCGCCATGCCGTAGCCCGGCACGATGATGACCTTCTGCGCGTTCATCATCAGATAGGCAGCATCGTCGGCCGAGCCCTGCTTGACCGTGCGCTCGATGCCGTCATCGGCAGTGGCGGAAGTCTCGCCGCCGAAGCCGCCGAGGATGACCGAGATGAACGACCGGTTCATGCCCTTGCACATGATGTAGGACAGGATCGCGCCGGACGAGCCGACCAGTGCGCCGGTGATGATCAGCGCCAGATTGCCGAGCGTGAAGCCGAGTGCCGCAGCCGCCCAACCCGAATAGGAATTCAGCATCGAGACGACCACCGGCATGTCGGCGCCGCCGATCGGGATGATGAGAAGGACGCCCAGAACAAGCGATGCCGCCACGATCAGCCAGAACACCAGTTTGGACTCGGTGGTGACGAGCAGCACGATCAGCACGATCAGCCCGATGCCGAGGGCGGCGTTGATGAAATGGCGGCCGCCGATCATGATCGGCTTGCCCGACATGCGACCGTCGAGCTTAAGGAAGGCGATAACCGAGCCGGTGAAGGTGATCGCGCCGATGGCAACGCCGAGGCTCATCTCGATCAGCGCCTGGGCGTGGATGTCGGCGACGGTGCCGATGCCGAAGCTTTCCGGCGCATAGACGGCGGCAGCCGCCACCATGACGGCGGCAAGGCCAACCAGCGAGTGGAAGGCGGCGACCAGCTGCGGCATCGAGGTCATGGCGATGCGCCGTGCCGTGATCGCGCCGATCGAGCCGCCGATCAAAAGGCCGAGCACGATGAGGCCGAAGCCTCCCGCCGAAGGGGTCGCCAGCGCCAGCGTGGTGGCAATGGCGATGCCCATGCCGATCATGCCGTACATGTTGCCCTGGCGGCTGGTGGTCGGGTGCGACAGGCCGCGCAATGCCAGGATGAAAAGGATGCCGGACACCAGATAGAAGAAGGAGGCGAAGTTGGCGTTCATGTCGCTCTACTTGTCCTTCTTCTTGTACATCGCCAGCATGCGCTGGGTGACGAGGAAGCCGCCGAAGATGTTGACCGAGACCAGCATCAGCGCGACGAAACCGAAGCCCGTGGCGATGCCGGACGCCGAGATGCCGACGGCAAGCAGCGCGCCGACGACAATGACCGAGGAGATAGCGTTGGTGACGGCCATCAGCGGCGTGTGCAGCGCCGGCGTCACCGACCAGACGACGTAATAGCCAACGAAGATCGCCAGGACAAAAATGGCGAAGCGGAAGACGAACGGATCGATCGCCCCGCCGGATAGCGCGTGCGCAGCATCACCGGCCGCCTCAGCGCCGCCTGGCGCGGTGGCCAGATCCTGTACAGCGAGCCGGACGGCAGCGGTCGCCTGGTCGAGCTGGTCAAGGGCTTTCTGCAAGGTCTGGTCCATCACGCGAACCCTTTCGGCTTATCAGCGGGCGATTTGGGTGCGGCAGCTTTCCTGGATGCGGCAGCTTTCTTTGGCGCGGCCGGTTTTTCTGCGGCAGCGGGCTTCGCAGGCTCGGCCGAGGCGATCATCACCGCCGGCTTGCCGATGAAGGCCGGATGCACGACCTGACCGCCATCGGTCAGCATCGTCGCCTTGACCAGTTCGTCGTCGCGGTTGATGGCAAGCGTCTTCGTGTTCTTGTCGACCAGTGTCTCGAGGAACGCAAAGAGGTTCCTGGCGTAGAGCAGCGATGCGGAGGCCGCGACGCGGCCCGGTACGTTGAGATGGCCGACGATTTTCACCCCGTTGGCAGTGGTCACCACCTGCCCGGGCACGGCGCCTTCGACATTGCCGCCACGTTCGACTGCGAGATCGACGATCACCGAGCCCGGCTTCATCGAGGCGACCATCGCGGCTGAAACCAGCTTCGGCGCCGGACGGCCGGGGATCAGCGCGGTGGTGATGACGATGTCCTGCTTGGCGATGTGCTCGGCGGTCAGCGCCGCTTGCTTGGCCTGGTATTCCCTAGACATTTCCTTGGCATAACCGCCAGCCGTCTCCGCCGCCTTGAACTCCTCGTCCTCGACCGCCAGGAACTTTGCTCCCAGCGAGGCGACCTGTTCCTTGGCGGCGGGCCGCACGTCGGTAGCGGTGACCACGGCACCGAGACGACGCGCAGTAGCGATCGCCTGCAGGCCGGCGACGCCGACGCCCATGATAAAGACTTTCGCCGCCGGCACCGTTCCGGCCGCCGTCATCATCATGGGCAGCGCCCGGTCATATTCGGCAGCCGCGTCGATCACCGCCTGATAGCCGGCGAGGTTGGCCTGGCTGGACAGGACGTCCATCGATTGGGCGCGCGTGATGCGCGGCATGAACTCTATCGAGAAGGCGGTGACGCCGGCCCTTGCCAGAGCATCGACGGCAGCATCGTTGCCATAGGGATCCATGATGGCGATGACGGCAGTGCCCGAGCGATAGGCCTTCAGCTCCGCCTCATCAGGCCGGCGCACCTTCAGCACCACATCGGCCTTGGCGGCGTCGCCCATCTTGCCGATCACAGCGCCGGCCTTGGCGAACTCCTCGTCGGGAATGCGCGATGCCGTGCCGGCGCCGCTTTCGATGATCACGTCGAACCCCAGCCCCGCCAGCCGCTTCACCGTGTCGGGCGAGGCAGCAATGCGCGGCTCGTTGGCATCGAGCTCACGAGGGATGAAAACCGTCTGTCCCACCGCATAATCCTTTCGGCTGGAACCTGTCTGCGCAGGACGCCGGCCGGACTTCCGGCGATGTCACGGGCAAGGGGTTTTGAAGAATTTACCGGAGAATGAAAGCGCCGACGGCGAGGATCAGAACGAACAGGACAAATCCCGAGAAGAAGCCGCCCGCAAAGAAGCCGAAGGCCATTGCCAGAAGCACGGCGAGGCAAAACAGCGATCCGTATTTCGCGAGCCTAAGGAAGCCGGCATAGGTGCGGTCGTGCTCGGCATAGTCCATCTTCGCGCCTAGTTCGACAGGACCGGTCGGCGAGTGATCAGCCATAGGAATACCCCTTCGGAGACATCTTTCAGGCACATAGCGAAAAGCCAGGCCGAGGGCAATGGCGCTATTGCCGCATCGCCGGAGACATCAGCCTCAAAGGAAAGTTGAAGCCGCCGGATGCAGGGAGGATGTTGCTGAGGTAACCGTGGCTGCCGCCTTGCGCTTCCTTGCGGCTGAGGCTTGTCACGCCTGCCGGCATTTCAGCCGGCGAGCTGCGGAAACAGCCCAAGCAGGCCGACGACGATCAGATAGAGCGCGACGATGTAATTGAGAAGTCGCGGCATCACCAGGATCAGCACGCCGGCAATCAGCGAGATCAGTGGAGTGAGTGCGAGCGTGGAAATGGTCATGTAGGGTTCCTCTCGATAGAATTGCCGCCGAAGCGATGCAGATTGACGTCGTCCACGCGCCACCGGCGCGCCTCCCTGAACGCCGAAGCGGCCTGAAAGCTCCAGCCGCGCTCTAAATTTGCCAGATGTCAGGCGGCTTCTCGATAGTATTTGGCGGTCGGCAGAATGGTCAGTGGCGCGAGTTCACCGGCACTAGGTGTTTCAAACAGCATGCGCTGCTCCATCGGCGTCGACCGAAAGAACGGGAACCGGGCGTAAGTCTCGTTCTTGATTGCCAAGACATCGGCCTGATAAAGCAGCGCAAAACAGTTAATCACGCCTGCATAAGGACGCGCGTCACCGATCGGCCGAGCCCGATAGATACGCTTGTAAAAAGCGGCGTGGTCTTCGCGGATCATGGATATGCAATAGGGCGCTTGGAAATGGAAGCACGCCATACCGGCAAGGCGCAGCGTGACGTACGGAATCTGCGGATATACCCGCGACCATTCGGCATCTACGGCAAAACGGCTTGGGTCGACAAAGAGTTCACCAGCCGCCAGACGCGGCATCAACAAGTCCCTGTAGACGCTTAGAGCCGGCGACGCTGGGTTATCGGCGGATACATTGTGCAGTCGCATCGTGCTGACCAGCCGCCCGTCGATGTAGATGCCGAACGTATGGCAATTCGGCAGCTCGTCGAATTCATCGTGGACCTCACGGGAAGCATTCTCGGGCACTAACTCGTTCATCCGATAGGCGTTGTAGCGCAACCTGTAGATGCTTTCGAAATCCTCGCCGGTTTCACAGCGGCGGTACTCCGTCCGATCGAGCAGCGCATAAACGTGCTGAGCGAAACTAGACATGTTCTGGTGCTCAGCACCCGCCGCCTGGCGAGGCGAACTCAACTCAACAACCATGAACTCGGGTCCCCGCAAAATGCCGCCACGATCAACACTACGGCAGGGTCGTAAGATGTAAAGATGAAAACAAGATAGAGATCGTTTACCAGCTATTAAGGTTAATAATAGTTAAAATTATACTAAAGTACAACATTTTCCGGTAGAATCAGCGATGGCTCGCTCTCCTGGCCGTCTTGATGTCCTTGGCGAAGGGCCAGACCGTGCTCGAAATCGTCTCGATGCCGGATGCGCTCAGCGCCGAGCCGAACAGGAATCCCTGAACCAGGTCCGGCTTGACCTGCAACGCCAGGATCTTGAGCTGCTCGAAAGTCTCGACGCCCTCGACAGTCACCGAAAGCCCCAACGGCCGCGACAGATTGACAATGCCTTTGAGCAGTTCGAGCGAACGGCTGTTCTGCGTGACGTCCATCAGGAACGAACGGTCGATCTTGATCTTGTCGAGCGGCAGTTTGTGGAGATAGCTCAGGCTCGAATAGCCGGTGCCGAAATCGTCGAGCGCGATGCGCACGCCAAGCCGCTTTAACTCCTCGATATACTGACGCGTCAGCGACTTGTCGTCGAGCAACGCCGTCTCGGTGACCTCGATCTCCAGGCGGCCGGCGGCGAGGCCGGAGCTGGCGAGCGCATCGCGAACCTTCTGGACAACGTCGCGGTTGCGAAAGTCCTTGGCCGAGAGGTTGACCGAGACACTGGTCTGTATGGGCCATTTGGCGCACTCGGTGCACGCCGCATGCAGGACAAACGTGCTGATCTCGGAAATGATGCCCATTTCTTCCGCCAGCGGAATGAAGATGCTGGGCGAGATCGGTCCGAGATCGGGGTGGTCCCAACGGCACAGCGCCTCGCAACTGACTATGCGCATCGTGCTCATCGCCACGATCGGCTGGTAGACCACCCGCAACCCCTTGCTTTCCACTGCAGTGCGCAGATCCGCCTTCATCAGCTGACGGTTGCGGAAAGCGGCATCCATCGATGCCTCGAACAACCGCCAAGTGTTCTTGCCGAGTTCCTTGGCCTTGTAGAGCGCGAGGTCCGCCTTGACGATCATGGCATCGACATCAGTATCCCTGACCCGTGACAGCACCGCGCCACCGCTGGCCTGGATACGCAGTCCATGGCCGGCGACATCGACCTCGCCCTGCAGCTCAATGAAAATCTCGTCGATTTGGCCGGTCAGATGGCTCGCGTCCTCGACACGGTCGAAGAAGATCATGAACTCGTCGCCCCCGAAACGGCTGATGGTGACGCCTGGTCCGGCGATCGCTGTCAGCCGCTCCGCGATGGCGTAGATCAATCCGTCGCCGACCGGGTGCCCAAGCGTGTCGTTGACGCTCTTGAAGTCGTCGAGGTCGAGCACGGCGAGCCCGCACAGACGCTCAAGGTCGCCGGATGCCATCGCCTCTCCGATCAACTCGTGGAAATAGGCGCGGTTGGGCAGGCCGGTGAGGCTGTCGTAGCGCGCCATGAAGCGGATCTTGTCTTCCGCCTCGACGCGGGCCGTCACATCCTCGAAGGTGATGACGCCCAGTTCCTGGCTGCCTTCGCGCGCCGAGAATTCATAGTGCTGCCCGTTCGCAAGCGTGACGAGAACCTTGCGATCGCGGCCCTCGCGCAGGGCGCGCGTAAGCTGGGCTTCGATGTAGCGGCAGTCCTTCAGCGCCAGCATGCCGCCGGCAACGCCGCGCATCAGCAGACCGTGGATCGATCGCCCGAGCAATGCGTCGGGCGATTTGAGCGACATCAGATGCGCGGCTTCGGCGTTGGCCACCGCCACCCGGCCGTCAGGGCCAAGCATGACAAGGCCATGCGACATGGTGTTCAGCGCCCGATTGAAGCGCTGGGCGAGGCGGTTCGCCTTCTTTTCCTCTGACAGGGCGGTAGATAAGACTTCCCGGGCGATATCGGCGAAACGCTTGATCGCGAACAGAAAGGGGGCTGACAGCAGACCGAGTATGACATGGTAGACATCACCACGAAGGATGAAACCGAGCGATATCGGCCATGTAGTGGTCATGATGAAGATCATGACCATCCGCGGCGAACCATAGTTGCGGCCGGAAATCGACGTGACCGACGCTAGCGTCACGCAAACGGCGGCTATTTCGGCATAGTTGTCGTGGCTATCGGTTGCCAGGTAGATGCTGACGAAACAGAAAGCGCCGAGCATGAAGCCGTGCATCGAACCGAAAATAATATAGTCGTTTTCGCGACTACGGGCTTCCTCCCATGTCTTCGGGGAAGGAAGCCGATTGTATTTTCGGATGTTGCGAAGGCGCAGCGTGCCGACGATGGTGAGTCCGGCAGCAACCAGGAGATACGCGAGATCCGTGGTCTTCCAGTAGACTAGAATGACGAGTAGTGTTTGTGCGACAAGGCCGATCGCTAACGTCAGGCTGTCGCGGAACAGAGTTTCCACGAACGGAATATAGACGTCGACCGGTATCTCGTTTTTTCTTTTCAGATTCACGCCTCAGTCCCACCCTGGGGAGCCAAGCTGTGTCACATTCGCCTTAAGAAAGATTTAGAAAGGCCGTTTTGGGCCTCACCGTCAGGTCGGCTGACGCTGGGAAGCTATTCTTCAGGTAAATAAGGAAAAACGATCACTCGGCGGCCTGGAGTTCCGGCCGAACCGGCGTCTTTGCCAGGCGATCGAGCAGCCTTAAGCGCTCGCCAGCGGCCTTTTCGGCGCTGGCCTGCCTGACGTGGCCATAGCCGCGAATGAGCGCCGGCACCGAGGCAAGCGCTGCCGCAGCCTGGACCCTGCCCGGCACCAGCGCGCCGGCGACGAGCTCCAGATCGGCCTCGTACTGGGCAAGAAGCTGGCGTTCCATACGCCTTTCGGTGCTGTAGCCGAACACGTCGAAGAGAGTGCCGCGCAAGCCTTTCATCGCTGCCAGCAGGCGGAACCCCTTCATCATCCAAGGACCGAAGCTCGACTTCCTCGGCTTGCCGTCCTTGCCGCGCCTGCCCATGATCGGTGGCGCGAGATGGAATTCGAGTTTGTCGTAGCTCTGGAACTGCTTGCCCAGCTCGGCGGCGAAGGAGCCGTCGGTGTAGAGCCTCGCCACCTCATATTCATCCTTGATCGCCATCAGCTTGAACAGGTTCCTCGCGGCGGCCTCGGTCACATCAGTCGAATCGGGCACCGCCCTGGCTTCGGCCTTGCGCAGCGCGGCCAGCCGGTCGGCGTAGCGCTTGCCATAAACGGCGTTCTGATAGGCGGTGAGGAAGGCGACGCGGCGGGCGATGATGTCGTCCAGCGTTTCGGCGACAGCGGCAGTCTGTGCAGCCGTGCCCGGCTGGGCAACGAGGCCGCGCACGAAATCCGGCTGGTGGGCGGCGCGGCGGCCCCAGCGGAAGGCTGAGACGTTCATTGCTACGGCTTGGCCGTTGAGTTCGATCGCCTTTTCGACTGCCTCGGCCGACAGCGGCAAGCCGCCATGCTGAAACGCGAAGCCGAGCATGAACATGTTGGCGCCGAGGGAACTGCCGAACAGCGCGGTGGCGGTGCGGGTGGCGTCGAAGAAATGCGCCTTGTCGTCACCAGCGGCAGTGCGGATCGCCTTTTTCAGCCGCTCGACTGGCAGCGAGAAATCCGCCGACCGGGTAAACTCGCCGGGCATGATCTCGGCGGTGTTGGCGAGGAAGATCGTGTGGCCCTCACGCACCGCGGCGAGCACCTTTTGGGCGCCCGACACGACGAGGTCGCAGCCAAGCACGAGGTCGGCCTTCCCCGCTGAAACGCGGATGGCATGAATATCGCCCGGGTTGCGCGCGATGCGGACATGGGTGAACACCGAGCCGCCTTTCTGGGCAAGGCCGGCCATGTCGATCATGCCACAGCCCTTGTCTTCGAGATGGGCCGCCATGCCGAGCACCGCGCCGATGGTGACGACGCCGGTGCCGCCGACGCCGTCGATGATAGCCGCCCAGCCTTGGTCGCCGAGCGGGAATTCGGCGGGCGCAGGCACGCCGTCGAGCGGATCGGCCGTGCCGGCCATACCCTCGGCCTTCCTGATCTTGGCGCCATGCACGGTGACGAAGGACGGGCAAAAGCCGTTGACGCAGGAGAAATCTTTGTTGCAGCTCGACTGGTCGATCCTGCGCTTGCGGCCGAATTCGGTTTCGACCGGCTGGATCGACACGCAATTCGACTGCACCCCGCAATCGCCGCAGCCCTCGCAGACCAGTTCGTTGATGAAGACGCGCTTGTCGGGATCGGGGAAGGTGCCGCGCTTGCGGCGGCGGCGTTTTTCGGCGGCGCAGGTCTGGTCGTAGATCAGCACGGATGTGCCCCTGACCGCGCGCAATTCGCGCTGGACGAGGTCGAGGTCGTCGCGATGATGGATGGTGGCACCGGCCGGGAATTCGACCTTGCCGGCATATTTGTCCGGCTCGTCCGTGACGATCACGATGCGCTCGACGCCCTCGGCGCGCACCTGCCTGGCGATCATGTCCACCGTCAGGCCGCCCTCGTGCGGCTGGCCGCCGGTCATGGCGACGGCGTCGTTGTAGAGGATCTTGTAGGTGATGTTGGCGTCGGTCGACAGCGCAAAGCGGATCGCCAGTGCGCCGGAGTGGTTGTAGGTGCCGTCACCGAGATTCTGGAAGATGTGGTCGCGCTTCGAGAACGGCGCCTGGCCGACCCATTGCGCGCCCTCGCCGCCCATGGCGGTGAAACCAACGGTGTTGCGGTCCATCCACAGCGCCATGAAATGGCAGCCGATGCCGGCGGCGGCGAGCGAGCCGTCCGGCACCTTGGTCGAGGAATTGTGCGGGCAGCCGGAGCAGAAGAAGGGCGTGCGTGAGGCTATGTCTGACGTGTCGGCAAGCATCGCCTGGAACTGGCGAAGTTTCGCCACCCGCGCGGCAATCTCGTCCGACGGACCGATCGTTCGCAAGATCCTCTCGCCGAGCGCTATGGCGATGTCGTTGGGGTCGAGCGCGCCCTTGGCCGGGAACAGCCCGTCGCCGCGCTCATCCTTCTTGCCGACAATGACCGGCGGCGTGGCCGTGCCGTAAAGGTTCTCGCGCAGTTGCACCTCGATCAGCGAGCGTTTCTCCTCGACGACGACAATGGTGTCGAGACCGCGAGCGAAGTCGGCGATGTGCTGCAGGTCGAGGGGCCACGGGCAGCCGACCTTGAACAGCCTGATCCCGATGCGGTTGGCGGCGGCTTCGTCGACGCCGATGTCTTCCAGCGCCTGGCGAACGTCGAGATAGCTTTTGCCGATGGTGACGATGCCAAGCTTCGGGCTGCTGCCGCCGGAATAGACGATCCGGTTGAGCCCGTTGGCATGGATGAAGGCCGAAGCGGCGGCGCGCTTGTATTCATGCAGCCGCTCCTCCTGGCCGAGCATGTCGATCTCGTTGCGGATGTTGAGGCCGCCGGGCGGCATGTCGAAGTCCGGGATGACGATATCAAACCGTTCGAGCGCGGCATCGACCGAACCCGTCGATTCTATGTTGTCCTTGACGCATTTGATCGCTGCCCAGGTGCCGGCGAAACGCGACATGGCGATGCCATAGAGTCCGTAGTCGATGATCTCCTGAACCCCGGCCGGATTGAGGATGGGCACCATGGTGTCGACAAACAGGAATTCGGTCGCATGCGCGTTGGTCGAGGATTCGGCCATGTGGTCATCGCCCATCAGGGCGAGCACGCCGCCATATCTTGACGAGCCGGCGAGATTGGCATGGCGGAACACGTCGCCGGAGCGGTCGACGCCCGGTCCCTTGCCGTACCAGACAGAAAAGACGCCGTCATGCGTGCCCTCACCCAGTAATTCGGCCTGCTGCGAACCCCAGCAAGCCGTGGCCGCGAGTTCCTCATTGAGGCCGGGCTGGAAGACGATGTCCGACTGGGCGAGCTGCTTCCTGGCCTTCCAAAGCTGCACGTCGAAGCCGCCGAGCGGCGAGCCGCGATAGCCGGAGACGAAGCCGGCGGTGTTCAGGCCAGCCCGGCGGTCGCGCTCGCGCTGCATCAGCAGCATGCGGATGACCGCCTGCGCGCCGGAAAGGAAGATGCGCTCCTTTCCCAGGTCGAACTTGTCGTCGAGCGCGACATCATGCAGCGTCATCAGGCATTTCCTCTGCGGAGGCCGCAGTTCTAGCGCAGCCAACGTCGGAGTTGGAGGCTGCAGTGTTTCTCCCCTTGCCGGGCAGGTCAAATAAAATCGAAGATGCCAGGCGTGGCGCAACAAACGATCCGCTCCACGCCCGATGGTGTAAGTGTCTGAATCAAAACGACTGGTGCAATTTCAAGGTCTTGCGAGGCGACGCGTGAGCAGGCGGATGTGGGCGATGAAGACCCAGGCTTCGGC
>NZ_JAMYLP010000121.1:0-13066 GCF_040318085.1 Mesorhizobium sp. M1322 | reverse complement strand
TGACGTCACCATTGTGGACGGCGTGTCGCTGGCCCTGAAGCGCGGTAAGGTGCTGGGACTGATCGGCGAATCCGGCGCCGGCAAGTCGACCATCGATGAAGTGGTCTGCGGCTTTGCTCGAACCGGTGAGAAATTCGGTTCCCACCTCCTCTATGGCATGCGTCCGGATTTCGTAACGATCGCCAAGGGGTTGAGTTCAGCCTACTTGCCCATCTCCGGGTCAATTATCGGCGACCGCGTCTGGTCGGTCTTGGAACAAGGAACGGAAAAGCACGGCCCACTCGGCCATGGCTGGACACATTCCGGTCACACGCTTTGCGCGGCGGCCGCGCTTGCCAATATTAAATTGCTAAAGGAAAGAAACATCTTGGAACACGTTCGGGATGTCGGACCGTACAGGCAGGCCCGCATGAAAGCCGAACTGGAGGGACATCCCATTGTTGGCGAGGTTCGCGGCGTCGGTATCCTATCCGCCGTGGAACTGATGCGGGGGCCTAAGGAACGGCTACCATTTGAACCCGGACTTCAGGTCGGCGTGCGCGTCGCCTCTGCCCTGTTTGAGAATGGTGTCATCGGCCGCGCTACGCCGCACGGCGATATCCTCGGCTACGCTCCACCTCTGATCATTACCCGAAAAGAGATCGACATCGTCGTCGATGCAACCGCGAAATCAGTCGATACGACCTATCGCGCGCTTAAAGCTGAGGGCGCGGTATGACCATGGCGAAATCGTTGGATTGTTGCCGGCTTGACCTGGATGGAACCTTGGCGCCCGGGTAAGGTGGGGAATCTTGGAAGCGACCGCCCTTCCGTGCACTCACTGGGCTGCATGTGGAATGTGCCCCAACAAAAGAACAACCGTTGCGGAGTCGAGGCGCGAACTCCCTCGCAATCGAATAACCTGCCGCCGCTGACTGGTCGCCACGTGGCAGCGACCCTAAAGCGCGGCGCGCCGTGTTGGTGTACCTCCCAGGGCGGGCCATGTTCAAAATGCTGGATGAGAGTGGCTGCATTGCCTCATCAAAGGCCTGAGCAGCAGGGTGATCGTATATCGGCATGACACATCGAGATATCCGTATGACAAATCGAGCATCCGCATCTCCGCCTCCAAGCTACTGCCGCCCCGCGTTGCAACTTCCTCCGTTGGCGAAGTACATCAAGCGGCCGACCCCGAGCCATCTGCCCCTGCGCACGCTCGCTCGGAATGCACATTAAGACGTCCCGCGGCAACTGCGGTTGGCAACGGCTGGTGCCGCTGTGGAGGCGGTGGTCACATGCCGGCCAGTGCCGGCGAGATAGGCCGCGGCCAGCGGTAGGCTGAACAGTTGCGGCCTACACGTCAAGGCGACGACAAAAAACACATCAAGGCGTGGCGAAGGACATGCAAATTGTCTTTGAAAGATTCTTGGAACGGCTTTCAGAAAGCGTCGATGAGGCTGATCTCCGCGGCGCCCTGGCCGATGTCGCCTCTGGACTCGATCTACTCACTTTTGCCTATCTCTCCTTGCCCCCGCGGTCTGATGGCAAACCCACGCTGATCTCGAATTATCCGGCGCCCTGGACAGCACGTTATCTTGAGAACCGGTATCAGAGTGTTGACCCGGTCATTATGCGTGCACACGCGGTGGCGGATGCCCGTTTCGATGGGGATCCGTTCTGAGCGGCGAGGAGGCTTCAGGGGATCAGGTTTTTCGAAGAAGCGGCGCAGTTTGGCATCTGCTGCGGCATGACGATCCCGATTATCGACCGCCGAGGGAATTTTGCTGCGATAACCTTTGCCGCTGACAAGCCCGACGCTGCATTTTTCCGCGCCGCAGAACGCCACGAAGAAGGTCTCCCGTATATCGCGACCTGTTTTCATATGTTGTTCGCCGCAAACTGTCCGCCGATCGAATGATCGATGGTGTCTTGCTGACGCCCCGCGAATACGAGTGCCTGCAGTGGGCAGCACAAGGCAAGTCCGATTGGGAGATCAGCTGCATCCTGGGGATCACGCAGCGCACGGCCGCCTTTCATCTGGGCAACGCTCGCCGGAAGCTTGGGGTGACGACCACCAGGCAGGCAATTGGGCGCCTGGCCCATTCGGGTTTTTCGGTTCACTGACAAGTTAGCTTCACGTGCGCGGCGGCCTTGAAGCGTCGCCTATGGGCGCTCGAGTGCCTCAATGCCCTTTGTGCTTACGGCGAATTGCCTGCCCGCTTGTTTCCGCCAACAAACGCGGCCCCCGATTGAACTCATTCTTCGGGGCCTCGACGGATCGCTCGCCGGACCTGGACATCGCGAGATCGCTGAGTGCTGATCGGGGAAGGCGCGTCCACGCCGACTGGACGGATCCTGGCGATCACCTCCGCGACCGCATCTGGCGCGTCTCTCCGGCGCGCGCTCAGGAATCGGGACTATCTGAAAACGTGACAGTTCCAGCCATGCGTCAGCCGCCGAACAGTTCCTTGTAGCCGGTCGTCACCATCCAGTTCGCCCGGTCGATATGGCTGCGACAAGTGCCTGTTCGCCTTCTACATCTTCAAGCCAAAGATGGGGGTCATCATGCATTCAGTGTTGGCCGGAAATCGAATTCGGTCATGTCCGGACAACCAGAGGAATGAAACCGCAATGGCTTCCGTCTGCTCGGAACGCTGAGTGTTTGCGGCGGCGCCCGTATGTTCGAAAAACGTGATCATCAGGTGGGTTCTTCTCAGTCGGTGCGGCGTCGCAGTGCTTTTGCGCATAGGATTGCATCTGTCGTGGGACTGCATCTGTCGTGCCAACTGGGAAAATCGTTTCGCAACAGCGCGATTGCTGTGACAGCGTTGTGCCACATGTCCGACATTGTCGAAGTTGCGACGAGGAGCCCAACCGTAAGCGCCGCTGTAGCGGCCGCTATCGCATAACTACCTGATTGTATGAGCCCAACTCGCGCCGATTTCCGCGGGCCGGCCGAGCCGCTAACCTTGAGGCGAAACGATCTTCTGGTGTGGAGGCCCGCGGGCGACGACTTTGAAACCAAGCTCGGCAGCATGTTCGCCACCGGCAGCCGAAAATATCTGCGCAAGTCTTGCGGGAGGCCAATGTCGCGCGTAGTGCGGGAACTCGCCCGAGGGAAACTTTCCATGGCAGCCGGATCGGTGCCGCGTCGGCGGCGCACTTTCCTTGGCGCAACCGCTTCGCCGCCTCCCGCAAGCGCGGCCCGCATCGGCGGCGATCTATCAGCACAAACGGCAACCATTCTAATGCCCGCGTCTAATGCCCGCGGCTAGTGAAGTGCGGGCGCCCCCGCGGCGACGATGTTGTAGGCGATGATGTGCGGCAGATGCGAGAGGACCGCCAGCGTTGTGTCTTGGTGCTGCGGGGTCCATCCTGTCGACGTTGAGCTGCAGCGGCGCCAGACAGCTTCTCCAGCGCAGTGGGGCTGGTGCCTTCCAGCGGCGTTAAGGTGCACCGTAAATGCCTGGCCTGATCCAAAGTGCAGCCAGTGCTTGCCTCGCCAACTCGTCGCGACGGTACGATGTTCGGTTTCTGGCGTTAGTCAGACCAAAGCAGTCCGCAGGGCAGCTTACGTTGAAGCGCGTCGACAGGAGGTTCTCCGAACTCAGGCATGCCCGCGGCTTTGTCCATGCGTAGCAGCGCTTCATTTCTGCTCAGGACGGTGCGGCCAGGCGGGACCCAGTTCATACCCCATGAGCGGTTCGCTGTCATAACTGCATCCTTCTGCAGCTTCTCGAAAGCAAACAGTGTTGCCAAGCACATTGAGATGCGCGGCGACCACACTGGCCAGCATGCCTGTCCCGCGCATCGCAACGAATGCCGCGCATGTTCCAGTGCTGCTGAACCAAGATCTGCGAATACGGCTTCACGCATGAGGATGAAATAAAGTAAGAAGCGCAGAAATCTGGGCCATTATGGAGGCCTTAAACAACGGCTGGCATCGCGCGATGGACGACCTCGACCGAAGAATTCTTAGAGCCATGCAACAGAACAATCGGCTCTCTTTTGCGGAACTCGCGGAACTTGTCAGTTCCTCAGCTGCATCATGCATGCGTCGAGTTAGCAAGCTGCGTTCGGCAGGCGTAATCATTGCGGACATCGCGCTGGTAGATCCCAAGGCGGTTGGCAAATCTCTCACCGTTGTCGTCACGGTGGAGCTCGACCGTGAGCGTCTTGACCTTGTCGACGAGTTCAAGCGCGCGATGCGTGCGGCCAAGGAGGTTACACAATGCTACCTGATTACGGGCGACGCCGATTTCGTCCTCATCGTGGTGGTCGAGGACGTCGAGACCTTTGACGTCTTCGTCAAGACAAAGATCTATACCAACCCCAATGTCCGAAAATTCAGGAGCATGATCGCGCTCGATCGTGTCAAGTTTGAGCCGCGCATCCCGGTGTAGCTCTCGCGGAGTTGCGCCGAAGCTGCGGCCACTTTTTTGCAGCGCCAGTGCAGGTCCAGCTTTGGATTGGACTTTCCCCTTGGGAAGCTTTGCGATCTAACAGCCGCCGCTGGCCAGGAAAGTTCATTGCGGGGAGATCCGTTCGCCCGACGCCCGAGGAGCAACCGCTCAGCGCTTAGACACCCGCGAGGAGGCGTCGTCCCGTAGAGCGGACTTGGGCCTGCCGACAACAAGCCGTGCACAAGGGCGGCGATCTGTCAGGATCGGCGGAGCTAGGTGCTGCCCGAAGGAGCCGCCCGAAGCAGGAGCAGGATGTCCCATTTCTTAGGCAGCCAGGCTCCCGCTGTCACGCCGATCCCGAGTGAGGATAAAAACGTGTTTCCATAGTAACTGAGTAACTGAGCTGTGCGACTGCCGACGTGCATCAGATGAGCGAGGATCGCAAGCCCATTGGCCTGCGCGCAGTTCGCTGCCCAGGCCAGTTTCGAGAAGGGCGCCTTTTGGACGGCCTCGACCTATGACGTCCTGAATTTGCCTATTCGGCCGGACGCATGGCAGCCGACTGTGTTTGAACACCGAAGGTGGAACCTTTGGCTGGACACTGGAAGCCAGCCCAGCTGTCTGTGGGAATCATTTCACTTCCACCCGACATTTGACCATTTCAACTCGCCGGTGATCTGAATTTGGTGTCCAATGTCGCGACTTCCACGTCAACATTGCCGGTGCGGTAGTGATCAGCATACGAAACGTTTTCAAGCGCATGATCTGGCGAAACCCCTTGAGCCTGAACAAGTTGCCAGATCGGAAAGGTAGAACGATGACGCAGCTCTTACTTGTTCTTCCAACTGTCGATGAGCATCACGTTGATCGGCGACGCTACCCGCAGGGGATCGCGTTCATGGACGGGCAATACCTGCCAATGTCCGAGGCCAAGATCTCCGTGCTGGATTGGGGGTTCCTGCACTCGGATGCCACCTACGACACGGTACACGTCTGGAGTGGCAGGTTCTTCCGGCTGGATTTACATCTTGACCGGTTCTTCGGGGGCGTGGAACGGCTGCGGATGAAGCTGCCCTATGATCGAGAGAAACTTGCATCGATCCTGACAACCTGTGTCGCTTTGTCGGGGCACAGATCGGCTTATGTGGAGATGATCTGCACGCGCGGATCATCGCCCACCTTCAGCCGCGATCCCCGTCAAGCGGAGAACCGCTTCATTGCGTTTGCTGTTCCCTTTGGGTCGGTTGCCAACAAGGAACAGCTGGAAAGAGGTCTGCACGTCGCAATCAGCGAGACCGTGCGCATCCCGCCTAAATCGGTCGATCCGACGATCAAAAACTATCATTGGCTAGATCTGGTGAAGGGGCTTTTCGACGGCTACGACGTGGGAGCGGAGACAGCACTAATCCTGGATATGAATGGCCACATTGCGGAAGGGCCCGGTTTCAACGTCTTCGTTGTCAAGGACGGTTCCTTGCGGACACCCTCTTTTGGGGTACTGCCTGGCATTACGCGCCGGACTGTGTTCGATCTTTGCGCCGAGATCGGACTCTCGGCCACGGCGGCTGATGTTAGTCGTGCTGAGATCAAATCGGCTGACGAGGTGTTCATCACCTCAACTGCCGGCGGCATTATGCCCGTGACACGCATCGACGACGACGCGATCGCCAATGGGCGCGTCGGGCTTGTCACTCGTCAACTCATGAATCTCTACTGGCAAAAGCACGATGATCCGGCATGGTCGACTGCTGTCATTTATCCGTGAGCGGAAATCAGCCATGTGAGATCGATTTGCCGAGCGGCTTTTTGATCGTCCGAAATATCCAAGTCGGCGAGGCCGAGATGATTGTTGGCGCGGAAATTCAAGACCTTGTTGCCATCGGCGAGTTCGATCTCGCACGACTGAGTAGGGGTGATCACGCGCTCGGGCTTGTAGGGCCCCGCTGACGTCAACCCAGCTAGTTCCGCGGACGATAGGCAATGAAGCGTTCTTCATCGGCAACTCCGCACGTTACGAGAACGCTGCCGCGCCTTGATGGATCGCGCTCGTCTTCCGACTGCTGGTTTCTTAGCAGCGGAGGACGGCGGTGTATAAGTTCAGTCCACAAATCCAGGGCGACGCCCGCCGAGGCGCGCCTGATCGACTTTCGGGAGCTGCGTAACGGCAGCTCATCGAGATCACATCTAGCGGAGAAACATGGTCCCATGGTCGCAGTGGACGATAGCAATGCGGTTCGGCTTCGTGGCATGGGCGCGGCTCGGCGGTTGCGGCGTCAACATAATCACCCGTACGCCCGGCAAGGCGCTTGGAGAGCGTTGGGGGGTACACATCAGGCAAGCGCGGGGTTTCGCCAGTGCTAGAGGCCACACCTCTTCACCGCAACAGGATGGCCGAGAAGAAGGCCCTCAAGGGCGGCCTCTCTATGATCGGCTTTCCCTTACCCGTAGTGCCAAAGGGGGCGCATCCGCGTGATGTGCGCCGCACATTCGAGTGCCGATATCGCCGGTGCCGTCAAGGGCCTTCAGAAGGTAGGCAGGGAAACTGGCAGTCATTTGGCGTCTAACATCGAAGCTGCCGATACCAGATACGAGCTATCTTGCCTCGGCTGACGACTCTGCGCGCAGAACAGCGATTGCCAACGAATTCGCTGGCTTTGATAGTTACACCGTGCTGTCGGCAGCAGGAGCAAGCAATGAACTGGCCGGCCATAGGGTGCCTTCCGCCGACGAAAAACTGCGTGCCTTCGGAACTTGGCTGCAAAGGCTTTTACCAAAGCTTCACAAGCCCGGATCGAATTGCGTGGTATAGGGGCCAGATACGGCGATCGAATAATCGCACTGTTCTGGATGTGGACGTCGAAAATGCCCCAAATAGACAAACCGTCCTCTGATCCGGGCTCGAACATGGATCATCCTCTGAATGATCATACGATGGTCCTGGACAAGCTGTTAGCAGAGGGACGCCGATCTGACCAAAGACCCAACGGCACTTACAACGGAACAGGGCGTCGGCTTCAGGTCGGGATTGGCCGCGCGATGGCCCATCACGGCGAGCTCCTCCAGGGTGTTTTCGAAGGAGCGGATGGAAGGCTCCATCGCGGGCTTATCACCCTCCCGTTCGCCTCTCGCCTATCGAAGGTCATCTTTCGGCCAGGAGAACAGGGGGACATTCGCACGCGACCGCTGGAGCGAAGGAAGGCAGCGCGTGCGGCGGAACTGGCGCTCAAGCATCTGGGCTTTGCCGGTGTCGGAGGAGAGCTGATCCTGGAGAGCGATATTCCAGTCGGTCACGGGTATGGTTCGTCGACGGCTGACGTCCTGGCTGCTATCCGCGCGGTGGTCGCAGCGACCAGTGCTACGCTGTGCCGCTCAACAATCTGTCGGCTGGCGGTCGAAGCCGAGGTCGCGAGTGATGCCACCGCTTATGACGATCAGGCGGTGCTGTTCGCCCAACGCGAAGGTTGCGTTATCGAGCATTTCGGCGGCGAGATTCCACCGCTTGCTGTTGTCGGTTTTCGAATCGGCGGCGCCCGTCCGATCGACTCAGTCAGCCTTCCGCCAGCACACTATGACAGCCAAGAGATCGAGCAATTCCGGGTTCTCCGTGGCCTGGCATTTCAGGCAGTCCTACAGCAGAATCCCCGTCTTATCGGTCGCGTTGCCACTGCCAGTGCACATATCAGCCAGCGTTATCTGGCGAAACCCCACTTAAGGGCGGTAGTGGAGTTGGCAAAGGCACATGCCGCGTGCGGCATTCAGGTCGCCCACAGCGGCACGCTGTTGGGTGTGCTCTTCGATGCGAATGAACGCCGCGTTGCAGATCGCGCCCGTGTACTGGCTGGGACGCTCTCCGAGGCCGGCTTCGACGAGATAGTGATCTTTACGGTTAACTCTGACGGAACCCTCCTACAGTGAGCCGCGTGGACTATTTTCTTTCGGATTACGAACAGCCGCGCCACGCACGCTTGGCGCCTAATCTGTTCGCGGCCTGTTTCCCTTTGATGAAGCTGCTCCCGGCCCGCTACATGCTCGAACGGGCACAAACCGCCGGCCACCTTCAACTCGGCGGCCCTGTTGCTGAAACCACCTCTGGTACTTTCGGTCTGGCGCTCGCCATGCTGGCGGCGGTGCGCGGCTTTGATCTCTCGCTGGTTAGCGCCTCTAGTCTGATTGACAAAACGCTAAGGCGCCGACTGGAACTTCTGGGCGCCACCGTTCATGTTATCGATGATCGAGAAGGAACCGGTGCACAACGCGAGCGACTCCAACAGCTTAATGCAATACTGAAAAGCCGCCCGGAGACATTCTGGCCAAGGCAGTACGACAATTCTGATAATCGGCTGGCCTATGGCAGACTTGCCGAATGGATGGTACGCAAGATCGGGCATGTCGATTGCCTGGTCGGCTGCGTCGGATCCGGCGGGTCACTTTGCGGCACTGGCGCTTTTTTAAGAGAGGTGTTTCCGGATTTGATCCTTATTGCCGTTGACACCCATCGCAGTGTGCTCTTCGGCCATTCTCCTGGGAGACGTCAGCTGCGTGGACTCGGGAACTCGATTTTGCCACACAATCTCCAGCATGAAATAATCGATGAGGTGCATTGGGTCGGAGCGCTCCCGGCCTTTGCCGCTGCCCACAAGCTGCATCGAGACAATGCGCTTTTCATGGGACCGACGAGCGGCGCGGCCGCCTTGGCAGCGCAATGGTATGCACGTAATAATCCCGGGGCCACGACGGCCGTAATCCTGCCCGACGAGGGCTATCGTTATCAGGACACGGTCTTCAACAATCATTGGCTTGCGAACCTTGACGGATGGCCGATAGCTGACAGTCAGGACCCGCTGACGCTCAGAAGGATTGAGCCCGCGGGGGAGGCGGTCTGGACGAGGATGGCTTGGGGACGCCGTTCCCTAAGCGCGCGCAGTGTCGGATATCAAGCACGATAACGCGAGCTCCCCGGCAGTGGCTTCATTCTGGTCGGTAGCCATCATGGATGGATACGAGGCGCTAAATTTAGGCCGAATGCACGATGCGGCGCAGTCGCACGTCGTTGGTGCTTCTCTTGCGCGAGATCTCACGCCAAATCATCGAGACCCGACGGCGCGGTAGCGTAGACTGATGGTCGGCAGCGGCTGACGAGATCGCGACCCTCGAACCCAGCGGCGAGGCCGCGGCCGCCTGGCCCCAAACTCATACCGATAGGCAAGCGCGGGCCCTCCAGACGCATCAGATCATCAATGGCCTGTGAGCAGTATACACGAACCCTCTTTCAGTGCATCACATTGATTACGAGCAGAAGAACGCCGGCAGCGTCCCCGTACCATCAAAGGAGCTCACTATGGAATTGCAAAGCGGAGGCCGTACCATACATGCCGCTCCGCTCGGGCTTAATAGTTGGTATAGACCGCGCCAGTGCCTCGGCCTTCTCGATGGCCGCGAACGGGTACCTTTCTTTCGGAATGACGGACTTGCAGCCCGCGTCCATGGCCATTTTTGCTGCCATCAACTCTGTCACGCTGCCACCCGAACCTACGGCGAGTGCGGGAATGAGCGGCGACGGCCTCTGTCTCGCGGGTGATGGACCATACCTCCGTCAACAGGCGAACGGGTTGCGGTGGTGGGGACCTTCCGTGAAGAGGTCGAAGGCAGAATGAGGAAGCTCGACATTTAAAATCTGCGCGAGCCATGCCGCCAGCGTATTATTGTCGCCGAACAGATCTCGGCAGAGCGGAAAGCAACCAATCCTGTGAAGGTAATCAACTTAACACGATCGGAAAGAGTTTCGAGTCGTGGCACAAGAAGAACGCCGCCAAGGGCGGACTGAATGACTGAATGCGTAGGTCGGACAGAAAGATTGCGTTCGAAGTAAATGGTGCGCTCGCCGTATTGAAGAGCATGGAAACGCTAGACTAGAACGCACGCCGTCGCCCTCCATTCAGTGATCTCAATTGCACCAATGTTCGGCGACAATCACGCGTCACCTGCGCTGGTTTTAGGGTGAGGGGCCCCCAGGCTTTTCCCGTTCGTCAACGGTCGGTAATGGTTTTATCGACCAACCGATTGAGGCGACGGCACGCTGCAGTATCGCTTCCGTCTGAGCATGGCTGGGTGAAGCGGCGACGACATGTCCGATGCAGTCTCGGTAATCGCCTTTCCTGACGATCGGCGCCTTAGGCTCCACATACAATCTGACCTCGGTGACACCTGTTACAGCAGCCGCCCGGCTCGCGCCATCAATCCAATCGAGGGTGCCATCGCTATCAGCGACAAGAAATCGCCCAGCCGCAACCTGTGATTCTCTTTTGCGCAAGTTCGGTTCATCGCCGATGACGAGCTTGATGTGCTCGCTAATGAGATCGACACCGTAAGCCAGCTTGATCAGTTGAGGAGTTGGCGCACCACTAAGACGCGGATTGACTTCAATGACGACTGGGCCGCGTTTGGTCCACCGGACTTCAATACTTTTTGGCCCCCAGTCGAGGCCGAGAGCTGGTAAACAGCTCAGCGAGACATCGGCGATGCGCTTATGCTCCTCATCAGTCAGCAGTGCCGGAATGGTGCACTCTCGATAGACGAAATGCGGTGGCGGATCGTAGTCAGCGGCGCCAATCCCAACGACCTCATGTCCCATTACTGCAGCGTAATACGCAGGGCCTTGTGCGAATTCTTCCACCAGTACCTTCGGCGGAGAGCGCCATATGTGCTTCCCGTTCAACAGATAGGCCGTATGTTCTGCCAACTCATCGATGCTGCGGCACAATCGGACACCCATGCTGCCACTGCCTACGGCTGGCTTAACAATCACCGGCAGCCCGAGCTCCGCAGCGGAGCTTTCTACGTCCGCCGCATTCGCTGCCACGCGATAAGCAGGTATTGGAACGCCGGCCTCCGCGAGGAGCTGACGTTGAACGAATTTGTCGCAGCATTGTTCAATCGACGCTGGGTTGGGTCCCGGTATATCAAAATACCGGCAGAGCTTGCCAACTGTTGCATAGACCGACTCCTTCGAGCTCGTAATGCCAGCAATGTCATACGTGGCACGTAGCTGGGAACATTGGCGGATCAATGCATCGAGATTGTCTGTATCAACACCGATTGCCTCAACTCCTTCCGTCGCAAGATAGTCATACTGAGCTGGATCAGCCGACAAGGCAATTGGATGAAGCCCAAGACGCAGGGCCGTTTGTACGTATGGCAGACCGCTACCCCTTGTGCCTTCAACCAGGATGAGTGCTCGTGTTGCCATTGGCTATTACCCCCGGCGTTGCGTGTTGCGCAGTGATCCGAGCGTGAATGGCCATCAGCTATTTTCAACTGGCCTGACCTCAAACTCTGCGGCGAACGTATCATTCTCGGTGATTTTGAGGGCGCACAGATTTGTAAATTTATATTAATACCTGGCCAGACAATTGGGCACCTCGATTTATCGGTGCTTTGGCGTGCCCGACCTCCACCGCGCCAGTGCCGTGGAAGGTGCTCTCTGGTGATTCTGCGGACTTCTCTGATGGGAGGAAGCGAGTTCGAGCTTGGAAGAGTGCCGTGTCACGCGCTACGTCAATGTCGGACACGCGAAATATCGATTACAGCGCCATCATATTATCTTTTCTTCTTTGGCACGGCGCATGCGCGTTATCACGCAAAGGCGTCACGGACTAAGGAGAACCGTTCTATCATCGCGCTGGTGCATCCTGTGCAGGCCGGCGGCTGCGAAGCTGAATTTGATATGCGAGGAAAGGCGTTGTCGCACACTGATTGGCAACGCTATCCTTGGCTCTAGAGCACGCCCGGTGATCGATGAATCGATTGTGATGTGATGGCCGCGTTTTGTGCTGATTCAACATCCACCTCGATGGAGGTTGACGATGGGAAGAGCATTTAGCGTGGATCTTCGGTCGCGGGTCTTGAAGGCTTCGGACGAGGGCATGTCGGCGCGGCAAGCGGCGGCGTGGTTCGGCGTGGGAGTGTCCAGCGCGATCCGCTGGATTGCGGGCGAAGATCGGCGAACTGGCGCTACGCCCGCAGGGCCGCCGCCGCACCTCCAGCCTCGATGCGCATGACGCCTTCATCGTCGGGCTGATCGAGGAGCGCAAGGACATCACGCTGAACGAGATGGTGGAGCGGCTCGTCGCCGAGCAGTCGGTGCGGAAGCGAGGCAATGCTCTTGCAGTTCAGGCCACCGATCTCGACAGCGCGGGCTGACACAGCTTCGGCGCGATCGCGTGTGACATCGCGAAACAGGCGCAAGACACCCAGGCATGTTCGAAAGCCTTGTTCAGGATGTGGGCGGCTGGCGAGGATTGCGACAATCAAGCCCTCCGTCTCGGGGCCGACGGATGCGGCCCAGCGACGGAAGCGATCTGGCGTCCACTCGGCATAGCGCCGGTGGGAGCTAGGCATGTGATCCGGATCGGTTCCATGGCGAGAACCGCCATAGCGGCGCTGATGGACAGCAATGCGCTTGCCGCGGTGGAAGATCTCGATGGTGCGTGCCGTTGCCCTCAGATCGACCTGCTGGCGAATGAGGCTGTGCGGCACGGAATAAAAGAAGGTCTTGAACTCGACGTGGTAATCCGTCGAGACGCGGGCCAAACGCCAGCGCATATGACGTTCCGCCGGCGTTGGCCCTTGCCGAACGCGACCCTTCTATAACCGGAGGCGAATTGCTGTCTGCCCTCGCGACAGCT
>NZ_JAMYLP010000120.1:0-13137 GCF_040318085.1 Mesorhizobium sp. M1322 | reverse complement strand
ACCGCCGGCGTGCCCTCGAAGCTGTCGTTGGCCAGCACTGCGGTGGTGATCGCCGTGTCCTCGTTGCCCGAGGCGGTGTCGTCGGCGATGTCGGCCACCGCGGTGACCGTGATTGCCAGCAAGTCCGTGTCAGTGGCTAGACCATCACCGGTTGTGATTGTTAGCGAATCCGAACCGTTAAAATCTCCATTTCCCGTGTAAGTCAGACCGGATAGAATTAAATTGATGTCCGCTGCGGAGCCAACAATGGTCACCAAATTGGTGCCGTTGCCGGTCACGAGCGGGCTACTCGAGACGTTTAGAGTACCGTGCAGAACTGAAACAGTAGTCGTTAACGCACCACCATCAGGATCTGAAACCGAAACCCCTGGAATTGCCTTTGATACGTCCTCATCGGTCAATTGTACCCCGGACGGTACGGTGTTCACCGGTGCATGATTGGTGCTGAGATCGATCACGACGGGCGAGAGTTTTTCGATTGCAGAAATTTTCAGATTTATGCTCTTGAATTCATAAATCGTTTGATCTGCCTGCCCAGTGCTTTGGTTGACATGGGCCGGTAGCCAAACATTGTTAAAATAGTTAATCTCGGCATTTAGGGCTGCCATAAAGGCAACATCGTTAGACTGCTGTACGCTGATTACAATTTTTAGCGTGTCAATCTCGGTGGTACCACCTTTTACAGTACCATTTCCACCATCGTAACTATCGTACCCGCTGAATGTCGTTACGCCGATTTGCGCGATACCATTGTCATATATGGTTCCCTGGAGTTTGTACTGATTCTCGTACGATACGAAAACAAGGGTGTCAGCGCCCGAACCGCCTAGCAAGCTGTCAATACCGCTGCCGCCATCCAGGATATCTGCACCGGAACCACCATTGAGAACGTCGTTTCCTCCCTCCCCTGAAAGCGCGTCGGCCCCAGAACCCCCGATCAATTTGTCGTTGTAGTCAGTGGCCGTGCCAACATAATTGTCGTCGCCATTCGCGCCCATAACACTTCCTCCCCAACGCCCCAAATTTACCTTTTGTTAGTAATGTTGATATGATTTCATTCAACTGTCAATGAGAAACGTTGTTAACGGACCGCGATGATTTTAATTAACTTGAAAGCATCGGGGAGAATGCGTGTTGCAATCCGTTGAACAAATGATCGTACTGCTGTTGCCAAACGCCGGCCATTAGTCAGACCAGCCTACCATCTTGCTGACAGTGATGCCCGCAGACACACGAAGAGATTTCGAACTAGCCGTCTTGGCGGCGCGAAAATTCTGACGTGGCCACCGGTTCTGCTTATACTCGCCCCAAAAGACTCTTGTCGCCCTTCATTGTGATGAGGAATGTTCCCGGGAAAGACTAGGAAAGTCAGCACTGGGCAGCATCGGCCATCTTTGGCCACGCACCCACTGATCTGGGCTAACGTGCGACCATTAGCAAAGGCGAAATCATAGGTGGGAATCCTAACAACCACTCGCCCGCTCTGAAGCAATCTCAGGGTCGTGGCACTCAGCGTCACTGTCGCCGCCAATATTAAGGTTCCATCCATGCGGAGTGTTACTCAGAAGAGCTCGACCGCGTTGCACTAGCGTTCTTAACCAACGCCCCCAAGAGGCTTTGGCAGCCCTCCTGCGAGCCACTTTGTCCAGCCTGCGACTGTCAGACCGCATGCTATGCCAGCACATCGGCAAACTAATCGAATAAATCCGGGCTGCGCCCTATCAGTTGCGCGCCCAGAAAAACCTCAATCGCCACGCCCGAAATGCGAGCAGAACAATCAGCCTTGCTATCGCCCAGGAGTGGGCATCGGATACAGCACACTGCAGACTGATCCATTGACGCGATCGTCGCCGTTACGAACCGACGACAAACGATATGGTCAGGGCGACACTCACCGGCAGATAATGCATATCGACCTTCCTACCCAGCGATCCGACAACGGCCGATGGACCCTTGGAAGCATCCTCATCACGGTCTCAGACATGCCAAACCTCGGTTAACCGCCCTCTTATGGCGCAACGCGAGTTCCAGAATGGTCGCAACAATGTCTGGTTTCAGGTAGTAGCAACGGGTCACCTCAACGGCCGATATGCTTCGCATAGCGGGCGTTCAGCACGTAGAACTAGCGGAGGTTTGTGCTGACCTTTACGACCCGGGGTGAGCACGCGCGCCAGAAAGTCGATGCCTCCTCAAATTTTCCGAAAACCGAATCTAATGTCCCAATTTGTCCCAGAAGCACACGCAATTCGGGCTGAGGCGCGACCCAGAAAGTTCGAAAAGCTTCCAGGAAGCCCAGCCATCGCTCACGGGTCCATTCCGGACACATGTGCAGCAGCCACTTAGTAACGCGACAGTTGAGCAAGTTAGAGATGCGACAGTTTTCGCCGGCCGGCGAAAGTTCGAGCCGGATTGATCCGTCCATCGATATTAGTTCATCGGCCATACGATCATTAGCATCGGCACAGCAACAATGACGACGAGGAACGATAGCGGCAGTCCCAGACGTGGATAATCGCCAAAACGGTAGCCTCCCGGCCCCATGACGAGCGTGTTGCACTGGTGGCCGATCGGGGTGAGAAAATCGCAGCCGGCGCCAATGGCGACCGCCATCAGAAATGCTTCCGGCCTGTAGCCGAGATCGCCAGCAAACTCGGCGGCGATAGGCGCCATGACCAGAACGGTGGCGGCATTGTTGAGGAATGGCGTAACGGCCATGGCGGCGACAAGGATGAGCATCAGTGCGCCGGGCGCCGGAAGAATGGTCCCCAGTTTGGCAAGCTCGCCGGCAACCACTTCTGTCGCCCCTGTACTGCGTAGCGAGTCGCTCACCGGAATGAGAACGGCGAGCATGACGAGGATTGGACCATCCAGCGATTGGTAGACCTCCCGGACCGGGATGACCTTGAAAAGCACCATCCCGACCGCGGCCGCAAAGAAAGCGACGGAGACCGGTAGCAGCCCGAATGCAGTCGCCACCATAGCGAGAGCAAGGATCGATACCGGCACGACACCCTTGCGGACGCTACCAAGCAGGATATCCCTTTCCGCCAGCGGCAGGCAGCCGAGTTCACGCAGTATCTCGGGTATCGTCGCTGCATTGCCCTGCAACACGATGACGTCGCCGAGCCTTAGCTGGATTTCGGCCAGCCTGCGGTCGAGGCGCTCGCCGTGGCGGCTGACAGCCAGGAGGTTGACATTGAAGCGGTGGTAGAGGGCAAGGCGCTGGGCTGTCCAGCCGATCAAAGGCGAGCTTTCCCCGATGACGGCTTCGATAGCGACCAACTCGCTGGTCGTGGCGTCTCCGCTGGCCCTATTGCCCGTAACGCTGAGTTTGCCCTGGGAGACAAGGCGATCCAGCGCCCCTGGGTCGCCCTCGAGCAGCAGAATGTCGTTCACTTTGAGGACAACGTCGGGCAGTGGCGTCATCCGCATAGTCCGGTTGCGCAGGATCGACGTCACGACAACATCGCCGCCGGAAAGCTTAATGAGGTCTGCGACGGCTTTCCCGAGCACCGTGGAATCGCGGACAATTCGGGCCTCAGTCAGGTAATTCTTGATGTTGATGGCTTCATGCACCGACCCGCCCAGCTTTTCGCGCACCGGCAACAGCCAATAGAAAAGCATCAGGAAGATCGTACCGGTGGCGGCCAAGGCGGCTCCAACAGGTGTGAAGTCGAACATTGTAAAGGCGGTGCCGGTCAGTTCCTCCCGCACACGGGACACGACGATATTGGGAGATGTTCCCACCTGCGTCATGAGCCCGCCGAGCAACGACCCGAACGCCATAGGCATCAGAAATATCGAGGGCGAAACGCTCGACCGGCGCGCGAACTGAAAGGCGATCGGAATCATGATGGCGAGCGCACCGATATTCTTTACAAAGGCAGACAGGATCGTGACCACGATCACCAGCAGCGCCAGTTGCGAGCGAACGCCCGATAAGTTGGGAACAAAGCGCTTGATGGCAACTTCCATCATGCCTGAGCGGGCTATGCCTGCGCTCACCAGCAGGGCACTGCCGACAATGATCACGATATCGTCGCTGAACCCGCTGAAGGCCTCGTCAAAAGGCACGATGCCAACCGCGAGTGCAAGCAACAGTGCCGCGGCTGCGACCAGATCATATCGATACCGACCCCATACGAGCGCCGCCATCATCACGAAGATGACGGCGAACGACAGGATTTGCGGCGTAGTCATGTCTTCGGATGCTCCGCCGCTCATGCGGCTGATCAGAACGGCCAAACCGCCCTTTTGTTGCTTTCGCTGATCACGGCTTTGCTAGCACGGTTCTGAATGCTGAGCTTCCATGCTTGCCAAATAAGCCGTGTCGAGCGATGTTCCTGGCTCTTGGGGCCTTGATCCTGATAGCGTTGTATCAGGGTGCGCGATCGGTCAGTGCGCTTGCACCTTCCTCTGCGGCGCAATGTGCGCAGCAGTAGATGATGTCATCTTGTTCGACGCCATGTCCGATGATCCGGCATCCGCAATGCGGGCAGAGCGGCGCAAGTTTCTGGATCGCGCATTCGAAGCTGTCGAACGTATAGATTTCCTCAGCTAGCTTCACTTCGAAAGCCTTGTCGTAGTCATTCCCGCATTGATCGCATCTGGCCATAGTTCTTTTCCTTCTTCTTTATTGCTTCAAGCTCGACCAACCCGCCGCATGGCGATAGGTTCCCGTCAGGATCGTAGACTCTTGCTGAGCAGGAGACGGGCGCGAGCCGGCGTCACGCGCGCCGTTCGATCAAGCGGATCACCTCCTCGATGCCCCGCGGCTCGATGTCGAGTTCCTTCAGGCCCGGTGCGCCGATTGCTGCCACATTGTCGTGCCGCATGAGATCGACCTGATTGCGCGTTAGGGGCGCGGCCGGAAGGAGTTCCGCGACGCCGGCCAAGGCGTCCCACGCTGCAAACGGCACCGGCATCAACCTGATGTGGGTACCGAGTTGCCGGGCGATCTCCCGCAGCAGTTCCTTATAGGTGTAGATGCGCGGGCCACCGAATTCGAATATGGATGAGCCCTTGTGGTTTCGCCCGTCGATCAGCCGGCTCACTGCGTCTGCGACGTCTTCCACATACACCGGCTGAAGCCGTGTCCCGCCATCGGCGAACAGCGGATAGATCGGCAGGAGACGTATCAGCCTCACAATCGTCGTGAGGAAAACGTCATCAGGTCCTGTCATGACGGCGGGACGCACAATGATGGCGCCTGGAAATGCGCTCGCCACCGCCTCTTCTCCGCGCCCACGTGCCCTAATGTAGTTCGAATCCGATTGAGGATCGGAGCCAATCCCCGAAATCTGGACGAACCGGTCGACCTCGCCATCGCGCGACGCAGCGGCGAGATCTGCGGCAGCCTTCACATGCACGCGCTCAAACGTCTGGGCGCCCTGCTCGACATAGAGGCTGACAGCATTCACGATCGCCTGTGATCCGGCAATGGCCGAGCCGATCGAGGACGCATCCAATATATCCGCCTCGATGGCTTCTGGGATCCTTGCAGTCGAAGAAAAGACCGGGCCCACGCGGGCCGGGTGGCGCGATGCAGCGCGGACGGTGAAACCCCTTTCCAGGAGCCGTTTCACGATCCGACGTCCGAGAAAGCCTGTCCCGCCGAAGACAGTGACGATCCGTTCTGTGCCGAGGTCGTCAGGATCCATCTGCCTCGCCATCCCTTTCTACAGGCGCCGCGAAATCGCCCCGGCCCGGCGTACGAACCAGCCCACTTCGAACATCAGGACGTTGGAGAACAACGCAGGAACGCTTTTTGTTCCAGTCAGCGCTGGGTTGATCGCGGGACGACCGATGTCGCTATAGAAGGCGAGTGCTTGACGCTGAGTTGCTTTATCCGTGCTATCAAAAACTGGTCGAGGCACTGCAGCGTCGAAATGACAAATCATCACTTGCAAATCGGTCGCCGCTGTCTTTTGCTCGCGCGACAGTTGTCCATGACTGTTGAATGGTTGGCGAACGGATGAACAAAATCGATCGGCGACGGCCGGAATCCGAAGCGGATGGCACCGTCAATGCCGCGCGGCTTGGAACGCGGTTGCGCCTCGCTCGCCAGACACGGGGCATGACGCTGAAGACGCTGGCGACAGCTGCGAACTGCTCTGAAAGCCTTTTGTCCAAGATCGAGAACGGCAAGGCTTCGCCATCGCTGCCGATGCTTCACCGCCTGGTCGAGGTTCTGGAGACCAATATCGGCTGGATGTTCGAACAGGTCGACGATGACGAGGCGATCGTGTTCCGCGCCGGCGCGCGGCCATTGATCTCGCTCGACGCGCTGAGGCGCGGCGAGGGCATTTCGCTTGAACGAATTATTCCGTATTCGCCCGGTCACCTGCTGCAGTGCAATATCCATCATATCGAGGCGGACGGCGAGAGCGAAGGACCCATCCAGCATGTCGGCGAGGAGGTCGGCTATGTGCTGGCTGGCCGGATCAAGCTGATCGTCGACGGCAAGAGCCATGATCTCGCCACTGGCGATGCGTTCGTGTTCAGGTCGGAGCTGCCACACCATTACCGCAACATCGGAAAGGAGAGAGCCAGCATTTTCTGGGTCAACACGCCGGCGACCTTCTGATCGGCGTTCAGGGATTCAAATGCGTTGACAAGCATTCAAGTCTCTTGAATGTTGGCTCTTGCCTGTAGCACCAATGGGACCAGCCGAACAGGTTTGGCCCGCAAGCAAGGGGAACCGTAAATGCGTCCGTTCAAACTTCTCGTCCGTTGCGCCGCCGTCATCGCCGTTTGCTCGACAGCGATGGGATCGGCGTTCGCCGATACCTTCGCTCTCGTCAACATCAACCAGCAGGCCCTGTTCTTCAACCAGATCAACGAGGGCGCGCAGAAGGCGGCCGACGCCGCCGGGGCCAAGCTGGTCATCTTCAATGCCAACAACGTGCCGAGCGCGCAAAATGACGCCATCGAGAACTACATCACACAGAAAGTCGACGGCATCATTTTGGTCGCCATCGACGTCAACGGCGTCAAGCCTGCAATCACCGCCGCGAAAGCGGCCGGCATCCCCGTGATCGCCATCGACGCGCAGATTCCCGACGGCGACAACGTAGCGTTCATCGGTGTCGACAACGCCAAGGCTGGCGAGGACATCGGCAAATTCTACGCCGACTATGTCAAGTCGGAGATGGGCGGCACTGCCAAGATCGGGATTGTCGGCGCGCTTAATTCGTTCATCCAGAACCAGCGGCTCGACGGTTTCAAGAAGGCGGTCACTGACAGCGGCCTGGCGATCACCTTCCTCGACACGGTCGATGGCCAAAATGTTCAGGAGACCGCAATGAGCGCTTCGGAGAATTTGATGACCGCCAATCCGGACATGACGACGCTATATGCGACCGGCGAGCCGGCTCTGCTCGGCGCTGTTTCGGCCGTAACCAGCCAAGGCCGCACCGGCGACGTCAAGGTGTTCGGCTGGGACCTGACCAAGCAGGTCATTCAGGGCATTGACGATGGTTGGGTGGTCGCGGTCGTCCAGCAGGATCCGGCCGGCGAAGGCAAGGCCGCTGTCGAAGCTTTGACCAAGCTCAAGAAAGGCGAAACGGTCGAGCCGATCATCAATATTCCGGTGACGATCGTGACCAAGGACAATGTCGACCAATACCGCGCGATGTTCCAGTAAACTGCATCGATGACCGGTCCGCGGCGCCGGGTTGAGGCCACGCCGCGGACGCTTTGCAAAATCCTGTGGATCCAAGATGAACAGTGGCGAGACCTATCGGGTGCGGATGAGCGGCATCTCAAAGCGCTACAACGCCATTCAGACGCTCGATGACGTGTCGTTAGTGCTGAGGCCGGGCGAAGTCCTGGGGCTGGTCGGCGACAATGGCGCGGGAAAATCGACGTTGAGCAAGGTGCTTTCGGGGGCGGTGGTTCCCGATGCCGGCACGATCGAGATCGATGGAATGCCGGTGACCTTCAACTCGCCGGCGGACGCGCGTGCAGCGCGCGTCGAGATGGTCTATCAGGACCTGTCGCTCTGCGACACGGTTGATGTCGCCGGCAATCTCTTTCTCGGCCGCGAGCCGCGCCGCCGCATCGCCGGCATTTCCTTTCTCGACAAGAAGCGCATGCATGAGCAAACGCGCCAGATGCTCGACCGACTCGGCATCGTTATCGCCGACACGCGGCTCAAAGTCGAAAACCTGTCCGGCGGACAGCGACAGTCGATCGCGATCGGCCGCGCCGCCTCGTTCGAGCCGTCCGTGCTGATTATGGATGAGCCGACGGCAGCGCTTGCCGTCGCCGAGGTCGAGGCTGTGCTGGACCTGATCCGCACCGTGAGCGCGCGCGGCGTCAGTGTCATTCTGATCACCCACCGGCTTCAGGATCTGTTCCTCGTATGCGACCGCATTCAGGTCATGTACGAAGGACGCGCCGTCGCCGAGCGGCTGATCGGCGAAACCAATATCGAGGATGTCGTCAATCTGATCGTGGGTCGAAAGTTCAACGCGCGTTCGGCCGCCAACGCCTATCGCGATGGAGCGCCTGCATGAGCGACGTGAGTTCGACCCACTCCGCTCAGTCTCGAAGGGTCCGCGCAGGCACATGGCGAGATGCGGTGCTTGCCAATGGCAGTGTCGTGTCGATCGCGCTGTTCTTTCTTATCGTTTGCGTCATCTTCTCGGTGGCGACGGACGCCTTTCTGACGTCGCCCAATCTGCTGAACATCCTGCGGCAGTCGGCACCGCTGCTGATCGTCGCCGCCGCGATGACCTTCGTCATCACCACGGGCGGCATCGACCTTTCCGTCGGCTCCGTGCTGGCACTGGTGGCGACGTTGTCGGCGACACTGCTGCAGCTGGGTTTGCCATGGCCGGTGGTCATCCTCGCCATGCTTTCGCTGGGCGCCTTGCTTGGCGCGATACAAGGCTATTTCGTGGCTTATGAGGGCATCCCGGCCTTCATCGTCACGCTTGCCGGGCTTTCGGTGATCCGTGGCGTGGCGCTGCTGATCACCGGCGGCTACTCCATCCCCATCGAGCCGGGAAGCCCTTTCACGGTGTTGGGCCGCGCCTGGCTGCTCGGCGTGCCGGCGCCGGCGCTGATCGCGCTGGCGATCCTCGCGATCGCCTATATCGCCTTCAACGAGACGCCGTTCGGCCGCTACGTGACCGGCATTGGCGCCAACGCCGAAGCGGTTAGGCGCGCCGGCGTCAACACGCGGCTGACGACGCTTTTCGTTTACGTGATTTCCGCCGCCGCGGCAGCACTTGCGGGGATCATCATTGCCGCCCGGCTCGGATCCGGATCATCGAACGCCGGGCAAGGTTTTGAGCTCGAAGTGATCGCTGCCGTCGTGCTTGGCGGCACCAGCCTGTTCGGCGGCCGCGGAACGATCATCGGCACAGTGCTCGGCGCGCTTACCGTGGCCGTCATCGGCAATGGGCTGATTCTGGCGCATCTGTCGCCTTTCCTGACGCCGATCGTCACCGGAACGATCATCCTGATCGCCATCTGGCTGAACTTCCGCCTGTTCCGCGGCGCCGTACGGAGCCGTTGAGCCATGAGTGATCTCTTCGATGACGCAGCGCCAAGGCAGCGGCTGGCGATCGGGGTCGAAACCGGCCATGTGATGACCGTGCTCGGCCCCGTTCCAGTCGAGGAAATCGGCGTTACGCTGATGCACGAGCACATCTTGCTCGACGGCGCGGGCACTTGGAAATGTCCCTGTCATCCCGACGACATGGCGCTCGCCGAGCAGCCGGTGAACATCGAGATCATCGGCGAATTGCGCATGAACCCTTACGTCAACCGCGACAATGTTTCGCTCGACGACAGCGACCTGGCGCTGTCAGAACTGCAACGCTATCGCGCGCTGGGCGGCCACACCGTCGTCGACGCGACCAATATCGGCATCGGCCGCGAGCCGGAAAAGCTCGCCCGCATCAGCCGCATGTCCGGCCTGAAGATTGTCATGGGGACCGGCTTCTATCTGGAGCACACCCATCCCGAATGGCTGAAGGCGATGGATATCGATGCCGTGACCGAGTTCATCGTCAACGACGTCGGCGGCGGCGAGACCCAGCCGCCGATCCTGGCCGGGCTGATCGGCGAGGTCGGCGTCAGCAAGGACTTCACTTCAGAGGAACGAAAGTCGCTGCGAGCTTCGGCGCGGGCCTCGCGCATCACCGGCGTGCCGCTGTCGATCCATCTGCCCGGCTGGGAGCGGCTGGCGCACGAGGTGCTCGATATCGTGGAGGCCGAGGGCGCCGATCTTCGCCACACCGTGCTCTGCCACATGAACCCCAGCCACAGCGATCCCGACTATCAGACAAGCCTCGCCCGGCGCGGCGCGTTCCTCGAATACGATATGATCGGCATGGACTACTATTATGCCGATCAGGACGCGCAATCGCCCTCCGATGAAGAGAATGCGCGGGCAATCGCGGCGCTTATCGAGGCCGGCTTCGGCGACCGCCTGCTGCTGTCGCAGGATGTGTTCCTCAAGATCATGCTGACCCGTTTCGGCGGTTTCGGCTATGGCTACATCCTCAAGCATTTCATACCGCGCCTGAAACGGCATGGCGTCGAGCAGCCAGCCATCGACCGCATGCTGATCACCAATCCGAAGGCCGTGTTCGCGCGGCAAAACTAAGCGGCCCAGACTTTCGGCTTAGATCTACGACGGAGTTCAAATGTCCAAGAAAAAGATCCTGCTTGCCGGCGAATCCTGGGTGTCGACCGCGACCCATATTAAGGGTTTCGACCAGTTCCCGACGGTCACCTACCACACCGGCGCGGACGAATTGCTGACGGCGCTGAAGGCGACCGAGTTCGACGCGACCTTCATGCCGGCACATGAGGCTCAGCGCAGCTTCCCGCAAACAATGGAGGCGCTTTCGGCCTATGACGCGGTGGTGCTCTCCGACATCGGCGCCAACACGCTGCTTCTGCACCCCGACACCTGGGTTCACTCGAAGCCGACGCCGAACCGCTTGCGCCTGCTGCGCGATTATGTGCGCGACGGCGGCGGGCTTTTGATGTTCGGCGGTTACTATAGCTTCCAAGGCATCAATGGCGGCGCGCGCTATCGCAAGACGCCGGTCGAGGAGGTGCTGCCGGTGAACTGCCTCGCCTTCGACGACCGCGTCGAGGTGCCGGAAGGTTTTTCGCCTGTCCTGAAAGGCTCCTCGGACCATCCGATCTTGAAGGGTCTTGGTTCGGACTGGCCGATCCTGCTCGGCTTCAACGAAGTAGCGCTGAAAGACGGGGCGGAAGTTCTGGCAACCGTGTCATCGGACTACGGATCACTGCCGCTGCTTGTCACCGGCCACTACGGCAAGGGCCGCACTGTGGCCTGGACATCCGATGTCGGGCCGCATTGGCTGCCGCCGGAGTTCATCGCCTGGAAGGGCTACAAAACCCTGTTCGAACAGATGCTGAGCTGGGCGACCGGTGAGAGCTGAGCGATGCATGTCCATGTCGTCGGCAACGCCTGCGTCGACACGATGTTTCGCGTCGGCCGCTTCCCTGCTGCCGGCGAGACTTTGAACGCTAGCAGCTACGCCGACGGCCTCGGCGGCAAGGGCGCAAACCAGGCGGTTGCGGCCGCGCGTACGGGTGCTGCGGTGACGTTTTGGACGGCGCTCGGTAAGGACCGCGCAGGCGCATGGATCAGGGCCTCTCTCGACAGGGAGTTGCCTGACCTCGAGGTGAGCGAATTCGACCTGCCGAGCGACCGCTCGACTCTTGTCATTGAGGCTGGTGGCGAGAATTTCATCGTCAGCGGCGTCGCCTGCAGCCAAGCATTCGATCCGATCGCGCAAACCGCACTTGCGCGCCGGATAGCGTTTGGCGACATCCTTGTCTGCCAAGGAAACCTGCGAGGTAACGCGATAAATGCCTGCCTGCGGGCAGCGCAGGAAAATGGCGCGCGCACCGTCCTGAACGCCAGTCCTATCGATGCGGCGGCCTTGCCTGACTTGCGTCTGGCGCAGGTGTTGGTGGTGAATCAATCCGAGGCGAAAGCACTGACCGGCCAGAGTGATATGGCCGCCGCGGCCGAAGCGCTGACGGCCAAAGGCGCGGGAACGGTGGTGATCACACTTGGGGCGGAAGGTTGTCTCGTGCTTGGCCCTGCCCGGGGAGGGTCGCTTCGTTTGCCGGCACCACGCGTCGAAGCGCTCGACACCAGCGGTGCCGGCGATGTGTTTTGCGGCTGTCTGGCCGGCGGGCTTGCCAAGGGCATGTCGGTTATCTCAGCGCTGAAGTTCGCGCTCGCAGCCGCGGCAATTGCGGTGACTCGCCCGGGCACACTGATATCCTGTCCTTCCGCGTCTGAAATGGCGGCGCTGATCAATCAAACGGAGCTCTCATGACCCAACTCGGTCAATCAGGCGGCGACGCGCTCGTAGAACTTTTCGGCCGCACCAAGGTGGTGATCGGCGTCGTCCACCTTGCGCCGCTTCCTGGCGCGCCGCGCTATGACGGCGAAGCGGTCGAGGCGATCTATCAGCGGGGACTCGATGATGCGAGATCCTATCTCGATGGCGGATGCGACGGCGTGATCGTCGAGAACCATGGCGACATCCCCTTTGCCAAACCTGACGATATTGGACCGGAAACAGCGGCCTATATGGCTGTTATCTCCGACCGTATTCGCCGCGAACTTGGCAAGCCGGTCGGCATCAATGTGCTCGCTAACGCCGCGATGCCTGCCCTTGCGATCGCCAGTGCCGCCGGCGCGGGCTTTATCCGCGTCAATCAATGGGCGAATGCCTATGTCGCCAACGAGGGTTTTGTCGAGGGCGAGTCGGGTCGCGCGGCGCGCTACCGAGCCAAGCTTCGCGCCAACGGCATCCGCGTTTTCGCCGATGCTCATGTCAAGCATGGGGCGCACGCGATCGTTGCCGACCGCCCGGTGGAGGAACTGGTCAAGGATCTGGTTTTCTTCGACGCCGACGCCATCATTGCGACCGGTCAGCGCACCGGGCACGCTGCGGATCTGAGCTACATCCGCATGATCAAGAAGGCCGCCGGCCTACCGACGCTGGTCGGCAGCGGCGTGGCGCCCCCCAAAGGCAACCCGATTCGTTGGGGCGTGGGTGGGGGGCGCAAGGCCCGCCCCCGGGACACAGCCGGGGGGGGGTGGGGCCCGGGGGGCCCCCCCCC
>NZ_JAMYLP010000119.1:0-13280 GCF_040318085.1 Mesorhizobium sp. M1322 | reverse complement strand
GTCGGCGCGGTCGTCGACCTCTTCACCCCAGCCGAATGTGCCAATTACTTCAAAGCCGCAGGATATGAACCGGATTAAACAGGACGTGCTCTAGATCTTTTCGATGAGGGTCACGACTGGCAGGCTCTCGAAATGCTTGTCACAAGTCAGGAGTGTCGCGTCATGCGCCCGAGCGGTCGCGAAAATGATCGCATCTGCGGTCGCCAATTTGTGCTTCCGGCAGGCTTCGGCGGCTGCTAGGGCGATCTCCGTGTCAAGCGGGACCACCCAACAGACCTGCGTAAAGGCTATGGTCTGATCGGCTTTGTTTTCGCCTACTTCGCGAGTGAGCCATTTTGCGAGTTCCAACTGCACCATGGTCGGAACGAGCCACTCGGCTCGCTCGGGCAGATGCTCGGCCACCTGCTCTCCAGTCGTGGAGCCTATCAGCCATTCGATCCAAGCCGAGGTATCGACGAGCACCATCAGACACGGTCCGACCGGTCGCGATATTCCGTCGCCGAAGCGCCCTTCGCCAGTCCCTTCAGCGCTTCCCGCTTCGGCACAGGGACGAGTAGCACGCCCGTTCCCTTCGGGATGAAGGCAAAGGTCAAACCCGCTTCCCAATGCTGGGCGGTCCGGATCGCCTTGGGAATCGATATCTGAAACTTCGAGGACAGGGTTGCAGTCTCCGACATTATCATACCCTCACTTTATCGATACACAAAACGTAAGACGCAATTGGGGCCAATGCAAGGTGCAGTTGGAGCGTGCGCAATTGCCGTCGAAGCACTCAAATGTCTTGACCCATCGTCCGGGGCGCAATAGCGCAGTCCTCATCGTGGAATGGCAAGGGATCTGGGCATGCGTGTTTTGTTGATCGGCTCCGGCGGCCGCGAACATGCCCTGGCCTGGAAGATCGCGGCCTCGCCGCTACTGACGAAGCTTTACGCAGCCCCCGGCAATCCGGGCATCGGCCGCGAAGCCGAACTGGTGACGCTCGACATTGCCGATCATGCGGCGGTGGCCCGGTTCTGCACGGAGAAAAAGATCGACCTCGTCGTCGTCGGGCCGGAAGGGCCGCTGGTCGCCGGCATTGCAGACGACCTCCGCGCTGAAAACATTCGCGTCTTCGGCCCGTCCAGGGCGGCGGCGCGGCTGGAAGGCTCGAAAGGTTTCACCAAGGACCTTTGCGCGAAATACGACATCCCGACCGCCGCTTATGGCCGTTTCGGCGATCTTGCGTCGGCCAGGGCCTATGTCGAAAAGATGGGCGCGCCGATCGTCATCAAGGCCGACGGCCTCGCCGCCGGCAAGGGCGTCACCGTCGCGATGAATTTGGCCGAGGCGCTGGCAGCACTCGATGCCTGTTTCGACGGGTCCTTCGGACAGGCCGGCGCGGAGGTGGTGGTCGAGGAGTTTCTCACCGGCGAGGAGGCGAGCTTCTTTTGCCTGTGCGACGGCGCCACCGCGCTGCCGTTCGGCACCGCACAGGACCACAAGCGCCTCAGTGACGGCGACATCGGCCCGAACACCGGCGGCATGGGGGCTTATTCGCCGGCTCCGGTGATGACGCCGGAGATGATCGACCGCACCATGCGCGAGATCGTCGAGCCGACCATGCGCGGCATGGCCGAGCTTGGCGCGCCGTTTTCGGGCGTGCTGTTTGCCGGGCTGATGATATCAGACAACGGGCCGAAGCTGATCGAATACAACACCCGGTTCGGCGACCCGGAATGCCAGGTGCTGATGATGCGGCTGAAGGATGATCTCTTGGTCCTGCTCAACGCTTCCGCCGACGGCCAGCTTGCGCACACCTCAGTGCGCTGGCGCGACGAGGCGGCGCTCACCGTGGTGATGGCGGCCAAGGGTTACCCCGGCACGCCGGAAAAGGGCTCGGTCATCCGCGGCGTCGAAGAGGCCGCGGGCGATGGCGTCGAGATCTTTCACGCCGGCACCGCCATCAACAGCGGCGCGCTGGTCGCCAATGGCGGCCGTGTGCTCGACGTCACGGCTGTCGGCGGCTCGGTCGGCGAGGCGCAGCGACGAGCCTATGCCGCGCTCGACCGGATCGATTGGCCGCAAGGTTTTTGCCGTCGCGACATCGGCTGGCAGGCCGTGGCCCGCGAGCGGGCGCGCTGACCTACAACGGTTAGCGCGGGCTACGGTCTAACTCGGTCGACGCGGTGCTGACCGGATCGGTGGGCGCGACTTCAACGGCCGATGCGGAGGGCTTATCCTTTCGCAGCCACGCCACATAGTCGGCGATCCGGCGCGGAAAACGCAGCGCTGTCCCTACGGCAGGCATTTGCAAGCTGCCGCGGAACTTGGACCAGCCCGCGCTGAACGCGGCGACCAGCTCGGTGAAGCTCGGCGGCAGCGCAACGGTGGCGTAGGTAAGGGCGCCATTGCCGGCCAGCCCGGCTTCACGCGAGAGAGGCACCGGTATCGAGGCGAGGTAATCCGGCTGCGCGTCGATCAGGCCGCCGAAGGGCCATTGCGCGCGCAACGTGGCCGCATCCATCGGTGCGACATTGACGTCGATATCGTTCGGCGTGCCAGCCACCCGGTAAGGACAGCGGAATCGGCCGCAATTGGCCTTTGCCGAAAATTGCCAGAGTGCGTAGCCTTGCCAGTTGCCCATCGGAAAATGCACGCCGATGTCGGGCTTGTAGCGCGCATACCAGAGCGGCAGCCGCGACAGGAGCCGGTATTTGTACTTGTTGTCGGCGATGTGCCTGGCGGTCTTGCCGTTGGTGTAGAGCACCGGAAAGCGGCCCAGCCGCCGATGCACATGGCGGACGAATTCCTCTGCATCCTCGAGCGACATCCATTTCGTCGGGTCGTCATCCTCGATGTCGAGGGCGAGCAGGTCATCCGGACCAGGTTTCGCGAAGTTGATGAAATTATTGGCCTGTCCCACGGGGTTGCCGGGGCGGGCGAGATGGTAAGCACCCCATTTCAGGCCGAGCGCCTTGGCCACCACCTTGCGCGTCTGGAACAGTTCCTGTGCCACCGCATGGCGCTTCCACAGCGCCTTGCAGAGCCGCGTCGCGGTCTCGTCGCCGAAACAGAAATAGGCTGGCGGCATCCCGTCGGACGCCTTGTTGATGAAGCCGACGATGCGCTTGTCGGTCGCAAGTTCAGCCCAATCAATGGAATTGTATTCGTAGGCGTCGATCACCAGCGCCCGGTCGGCAGCCTTCCACGGCGCGGAGAAATCCGAGGCTTGTGTCGGCTCCAACGCCATTGTCATCGCGGTCGCGACGACGAGGAGTCCTAGGCGGCGAAGAGGGGGCGCCGGCGGCTTCAAACAGCAGATCCTTGCTGGCCAAAGCCTGATCCTGAACCGCCATGGTTAAGGAAATGCTTTCGGCGGTCCGTGGCGAATGCCGCAATTCGGCCGGTTATGGTTTTGCTGGCCATCAACGAGGGGAGAGCGGCTGGATCTGGAACAGCTCGGGCGCCGGCGCCTGCGGCAGCGTTCCCTCAGCCTCGCGTTTGCGATGATGGGCCAGCCAGCATTTCGGCGAACACAGAATGCCGCGATCCGACCAATAGGCGGAGCCGTCCTCGATCTTGCCCCGATGGTGCCAAAAACCTGCCGCTCGATAGGGCAGGCCGCATTCGATGCAGCGATAGGCGTCAGGTCTGGCGAGCACGGGCGGTCCCAGTATTTTGATCTGTCGCCGGTCGACTTGTCCGGCTTTTTTGTCGATTTTAGCGTGAACAGCTCCAATTGCACAATCCGCGTGACAAAATTTGACGTTTACGTAAAAAGAAGGTGGGAGAGGCGACCCAAAAGCGAATGGTTTTGTGTCGGCACGGTTATTAAGTTGCCCTGCCGGACGGAGGAGGAGCGAGCGGCATGTATCGGGCACCGGTCGAGGAAATCGCCTTCACGCTGAAGCATGTGGCCGGCCTGAAGCCAGCGCTTGACGCCGGCACCTTTGGCGATCTTGGCGAAGACATCGTCGACGCCATTCTGGCGGAAGCCGGCCGCTTCGCCACAGAGGAGGTCGCGCCGCTCTACAAGATCGGCGATGAACAAGGCGCGATCCTGAACGGCGCCGCCGTTACCATGCCGCCTGGCTGGAAGGCGCTTTATCGCCGCTGGATCGACGGCGGCTGGAACGCGCTGTCCGCACCGGAGGAATTCGGCGGCCAGGCGCTGCCGACCATGCTGGGCGTCGCCGCGCTCGAAATGTGGAACTCCGCCGCGATGGCCTTCGGCATCGGTCCGACATTGACCATGGGCGCAGTCGAAGCACTCGACAAGCACGCCTCACCGGCGCTAAGGGTCAAATACCTGGAAAAACTCGTCTCCGGCGAATGGATGGGCACGATGAACCTGACCGAGCCGCAGGCGGGCTCGGACCTGAATGCGTTGCGCGCCCGCGCCGAGCCGGCCGGCGACGGCACCTACCGCATCTTCGGCCAGAAGATTTTCATCACCTATGGCGAGCACGATTTCACCGACAACATCATCCATCTGGTGCTGGCGCGGTTGCCGGACGCGCCGGCCGGCACGCGTGGCCTTTCGCTGTTCCTGGTGCCGAAATTCCTTGTCGGCGACGATGGCGCGCTGGGCGCACGCAACGACGTCTTCTGCTCCGGGCTAGAGCACAAATTGGGTATCCACGCCTCGCCGACCTGCACCATGATCTATGGCGATGGTTTCGAAGGGATCACTGCTGGCGCGATCGGCTGGCTGATCGGCGAGGAAAACAAAGGCCTCGCCTGCATGTTCACCATGATGAATAATGCGCGGCTCGCCGTCGGCATGCAGGGCGTGGCGGTCGCCGAAACGGCCACGCAGAAGGCGCTTGCCTATGCCAATGACCGCCGGCAAGGCAAGGCTGCAAGCTATGATGGCAACGGCATGGCGCCGATCGTCCATCACCCGGACGTGCAGCGCAATCTCCTGACTATGAAGGCGCTGACCCAGATTGCGCGCGCCATCAGCTATTCCTGTGCGCATGCCATTGATCACACGCGGGTATCCGTCGGCGATGAAGCCATCCATTGGCAGGAACGTGCCAATCTCTTGACCCCGCTGGCCAAGGCCTTTTCCACCGATGTCGGTGTTGACGTCGCCTCGATCGGGCTGCAGGTTCATGGTGGCATGGGTTTCATCGAGGAGACGGGTGCGGCAGCACTTTATCGCGACGCGCGCATCGCGCCGATCTACGAAGGCACCAATGGCATCCAGGCGATCGACCTGGTGGCGCGCAAGCTGCCGCTTGGCGGTGGCGAGCATGTGCATGGTTACATCGCCGAATTGAAAGCAGTCGCCAATCAGGTGCGGACCTCAAATCCCGGGGGTTTTGGCCGCACTGCCGATGGTCTCGACCAGGCGCTCGACGACCTCGGCCAGGCGACGCGTTTTCTGCAAGGGCTGCTTGCCGACGGGCGCTCGGACGAGGCGCTGGCCGGTGCGACGCCGTATCTGCGGCTGATTTCGCTTGCGGCGGGCGGCACCTATCTGGCACGCGGCGCGCTTGCCGACCAAAGCCGCATCGCCCTTTGCCGTTTCTTCGCCGAAAACCTGCTTGGCGAGGCGGGCGCGCTGAAAGAGCGCGTCATCGGCGGCGCCGAAAGCCTTGCCGCCGCCGGCAAGACACTGATTTCTGCCTGACAGCCACAAGGTTGCCGTTTCAAAAAAGCCTGACGTTTCACAAAGGATCACCCGTGACAGATCATATCCTCGTCGAGCGCCAGGGCGCGATCCAGATCATCCGCATGAACCGTCCGGACAAGAGGAACGCCTTGACGCGCGCCATGTATGCGAAAATGTCCAAAACCCTTGCCGAGGGCGACGCCGATCCGGCGATCCGCGTCCATGTCTTCCTCGGTGTTTCAGGCGCCTTCTCGTCCGGCAACGACCTTGCCGATTTCATGGTCGTCGCCGCCGGCGGCGAGGGCGGGACCGAAGTCTGGGATTTCCTGATAGCGCTGGCCAGGGCGGAAAAACCCATGATCTCCGGCGTCGACGGCATCGCGGTCGGTATCGGCACCACGCTCAACCTGCATTGCGACCTGACTTTCGCCACGCCGCGCACAATGTTCCGCACGCCCTTCGTCGATCTCGGCTTGGTCCCCGAGGCGGGATCGAGCCTGCTTGCGCCGCAGATTCTCGGCCGGCAAGGCGCCTTCGCGCTGCTTGGCCTCGGCGAAGGTTTTTCGGCCGAGCGGGCGAAAGCCGCCGGGCTGATCTACGCGGTGGTCGAGGAAGACGAGCTCGAAGCCTCCGTCCTGGCAGCGGCCAGCCAAATCGCGGCCAAGCCGCCGCAAGCGCTGAAGATCGCGCGTGACCTAATGCGCGGCTCTCGTGAAGATCTTGTTGCCCGCATCGGCCAGGAAAGCGAGCATTTCCGCGAGCGGCTCAAATCCGAGGAGGCCCGCGCTGCCTTGATGGCCTTCATGGCCAGGAAGAAGGTAGGCTGAAGGCGGTGTGTTCTGATAACGCAGGCCCGTGAGGTTGGGCGATTTTAGAGGGCCTGCGGCCATCGTTGGGCAGCATGCATGGACGGTGAGGATTTCGACAGTGTCGCCGTTGATGCGATAGGGCACGATCATACGGAATATCGACCAAAACGAGCTCTCGCGTCGCCTTGATGCGCCCGACGCGCCCCATAGCCGGTTGCTCCGCGAGATGTTCTGCCGCCGTCACGATGCGCGCAATGACTCGGGCGGCCGCCTCGAGGTTGTCCTTCTCGATGTGTGCGCCGATTTCGTCAAGCCGATTCAGCGCCCGCTTGGTCCAGCGGATTCTTTTGCGGCTCATCCTTGGCGGGCAGACTTGACGTATTTTCCGACAATAGCAGCTACATCATGGTCACTGGCAAAATCGCCGCGCTCGGCTTCGGCCAACCCGGCCTCTATCTCGGCGAGTTGCCATTCCTCACGGGCTACAAAGTCCTCAATGGCCTGCGCAGCCACATAGGAACGCGAGCGGTCGAGCTTTTCGGCAAGCTGATCAAGCCTGTTTGCGGTTTCGTCCGGGACACGCACGGTAAAAGCTGTCATGCTCATAACTTTCCTTGGTTCACTATGAATATTGGTGAACCAAGGTGGTTCGTCAAGGATTGCCCAGGAGTATTCCTGGGGCATCCCTGACGTCAGTTACTCAACGCCCGCGGCGGCGTGTATTGGCGATGCCATATTGCCGCGCGTCCAGTTCTCCCCTTGGCGAAGCTGCTTAAGGGACCAACCCATCAGGGGTAAAGCCTCGTCTTGTCCCAACTGCCCTTTGCGTTGCGGGAAAAGACGACGCGGTCGTGCAGCCGGAAAGGCCGGTCGTGCCAGAACTCGATCGTCTGCGGCACGATACGGAAGCCCGACCAGTGTTTCGGCCGTGGGATCTCGCCGATCGCGTAGCGCGCCGTGTATTCGGCAACGGCTTTTTCCAGTGCGAAGCGGCTCTCCAGCGGCCGCGATTGCTTCGACGCCCAGGCGCCGATGCGGCTGCCGCGCGGGCGCGTCGCATAATAGGCGTCCGCTTCCGCCTCGGTGACGATCTCCACCGGCCCGCGCACGCGAACCTGCCGGCGCAGCGATTTCCAGTGGAAGCACATCGCCGCCTTCATGCTGCCAAGAATCTCACGGCTCTTGGCGCTCTCGAAATTCGTGTAGAAGACAAATCCGCTTTCATCGAACCCCTTGAGCAGCACCATCCGCACATTCGGCATGCCCTCGGCATCGACGGTCGCCAGCGCCACGCTGTTGGGATCGTTGATCTCCCTCTTCGTCGCGTCGTCAAGCCATGCGGCAAAGAGGCGGAATGGCTCAGCAGCCTCGGTAAAGTCACCGCTTGTTAACTCAGTTTCGCTCATAGTTTTCCCAAATTCTATTGCCGGCTGGGGAGATTGCCGATTGTCGCGTATCGCGCAACCTTTTGACAGCAGGCAATGGGACCTTATTGCTTCGGCCAGCGCCCAGGCTGCGGTCAAGATCGCGGTCGTGCTGGTCGCCTTGCCGCTTGCCGGCTGTGGTGCCGGCGGCTTCAGTTTGGAGCAGGCGGAGGTCGACCGTACGATCCTGACCAGCAGCACGCCTGTTGCTGCCTCGCCGATCGATCAGGATCGCGCCTCGGACCAGGCGACGATCCGCAACGCGGTGTCTTCCGCCGATATCCAGGAACTTGGCGGGCAGGCCGTTCCCTGGGCGAATTCCGATACCGGGTCGCGCGGCTCGATCACCGAACTGGCGGAGTCCAGGGACAACGGCCAGCTTTGCCGCCACTTCACCGCGTCGCGCGAAAGCTTCGAGGGCGTAGCCCTGTTCAAGGGCGAGGTGTGCCTGGCCGGCGCCGGCGCCTGGCGGATGCAGGACTTCAAAGCGCTCTGATTTTCCGCCATCATATAACCGCGCGCCTCTGGAATTTCTTCCTATGCGAGCGCATATAGGTGGCAATCGTGGACTCACTCCTTCTCCAGGGCAGGAAGCATGCGCGACCCCTATGAGGTGCTGGGCGTTGCCAAGAACGCATCGGCCAAGGACATAAAATCGGCGTACCGCAAACTCGCCAAGGAGTATCATCCGGACCAGAATCCGGACCCCAAGGCGAAGGAGCGGTTTGCCGCAGCCAACCAGGCATACGAGATCGTCGGCGCCGAGAAGACCCGTGCGGCGTTCGCTCGCGGCGAGATCGACGCGGAGGGCACGCCGCGCTTTCAAGGCTTCGAGGGTGCCGCCGGCGGCGCCGATCCGTTCGCCGGTTTTCGCCGGCAGCAGGGGCCGGGCGGCTCACGCTTCGAGTTTCGCTCAAGCCGTCCGAGCGGCGATCCGTTCGACGGCAGCAGCGACATCTTCAGCCAGATTTTCGGCGAGACCTTCTCTCGCGGTGCCGGCATGGGCGCCGGCCGGCAGGCGCCGTCCGGCGCCGACCTGAACGTGACGCGCGGCATCCCCATCGAGGAAGCGGCGACCGCGGAGAAGGTGACGGCGATGTTCCCCGACGGACGCAAGGTCGCCGTCAAGCTGCCAGCCTATGTCGAGGACGGCCAGACGATCCGGCTGAAAGGTCAGGGCGAGCAAGGGCCGGGGCAGCCGGGCGACGCGCTGGTCAAGATCCGCTTCCGGCGGCACCCGCGCTATCGTGTCGAAGGCCGCGACCTCCACGCCGACCTGCCGGTTGCGCTGGCGGATGCCGTGCTGGGTGCCAAGGTGGCGGTCGAAACGCCGACCGGCAAGCTTGCGGTCAATGTTCCCGCCTGGTCGAGCTCGGACAAGGTCCTGCGGCTGAAGGGCAGGGGCCTGCCGGAAAAAGTTGGCGGACACGGTGATCTCTACGCGCATGTGCGGCTGATGCTTCCCGAAGGGGGCGACAGCGATCTCGAAGCGCTGATGCGCAACCGGAAACGCTAGCGGATCCCCTAAATCGAAGGTCGGCGTCGCAAAAATCGGATTCGATTTTCGCTGGGGGTCAAGCGCAAGATTAGGTGTTTCAGTGCCGTTTGCGCGTCCAAAAAGGACGCGCGGCGCTGTGGGACGATGCTTTTGTCCCCTGGACTGTCCGTGTTGAGCGCTTGAAGGGGCTCTGTGCCTGTGCGATAGCCACTCCACAAAGCAGAAGATCTTGCGGAGAGCGCTCACATGGCGGGTGGACAAGGCATTATGGCCGGCAAGCGCGGGCTTGTCCTTGGCGTCGCGAACAATCGGTCGATCGCCTATGGCATAGCCAAAGCTTGCGTCGACCACGGCGCCGAGATTGCGCTGACCTATCAGGGTGAGGCGTTCAAGAAGCGCGTCGAGCCGCTGGCGGCGGAACTCAACGCCCATGTCGCCGGCCATTGCGATGTGACCGATCCGGCAACGCTCGATGCGGTGTTCGACGACATCGCCAAGCGTTGGGGCAAGCTCGATTTCCTCGTCCACGCCATCGCCTTTTCCGACAAGGACGAGCTGACAGGCCGCTATGTCGAGACGACGCGCGACAATTTCCTGCGCACGATGGACATTTCGGTGTTTTCCTTCACCACTATCGCCAAGCGCGCCGAGGCGTTGATGACCGATGGCGGCTCGCTGCTGACGCTGACCTATTACGGTGCCGAAAAAGTGATGCCGCACTACAACGTTATGGGTGTCGCCAAGGCGGCGCTCGAAGCCAGCGTGCGCTATCTGGCCGTCGACCTTGGCGCCAAGAAAATCCGCGTCAACGCCATCTCCGCCGGTCCGATCAAGACGCTGGCCGCCTCCGGCATCGGCGATTTTCGCTACATCTTGAAGTGGAATGAATACAATTCGCCGCTGAAGCAGACGGTGACGCAAGAGGAAGTCGGCGATTCAGCCGTCTATTTCCTGTCCAACCTTTCACGCGGCGTCACCGGCGAGATCCACCATGTCGATTCCGGCTACCATGTCGTCGGCATGAAGGCGGTCGACGCGCCTGATATTTCGACCGTCAAGGAATAACCCCTCGAACTCTCCCCGCCTCCAGCCTGCTCTCGACCGCTCTCCGGATGACCTGATGTATCCGCTCGTCTACATCGCCCGCCACGGCCAGACGGTGTGGAACGCCGAGTCCCGGCTGCAAGGACAGGCCGACACCGATCTCAACCCGCTTGGCTGCGAGCAGGCGACCCGCAACGGCCATCGGCTTGCCGAATTCGTTGATAACCCCGAGGATTTCGACTTTGTCGCCAGTCCGATGCGGCGGACGCGCCAGACCATGGAGCGCATTCGCATGGCGATGGGGCTTGATCCCCAAGCTTACCGCACCGATCCGCGCCTTGTCGAAATGAGTTTCGGCGACTGGCAGGGTTTCACCTTTCCCGAACTCGAGGCCCGGCATCTGGGCTCGGGCAGGGAGAGGCGCCTCGACAAATGGAATTTCCTGCCGCCCGGCGAGGGCGCCGAAAGCTATCAAATGCTGTTCGAGCGGGTAAAGCCGTGCTTCGACGCGCTGGACCGCCCGACGGTCTGCGTGACCCATGGCGGCGTCGTGCGCGCTCTGTTCCGCATGGTGCTGGGAATGCCCGAGAAAGAAGCCGCAAACCTGAATGTGCCGCAGGATCGCTTGCTAAGGCTGGAGGGACGACGCCTGGAGTGGCTCTAGGGGTGAAATCCAATCACTCGGAACGACCTTGTTCAGCCCTTCTCGCCGTCGGTTCACACCGGCCGGCAAAGCCGTCCGACGTGCTGACATTGAGGACACCTGCCGATCCTGACGCCGTGGCGACGATCGTCGCGGCCCGATCCGGTCGAGGGCTGCGAACAAGCTCCGGCTCGATGGAGCTCCGGGCATGAGTCAGGCCGAGATCTAGCCGGAACTCTGCACCGGCCATTTTCGACGATGGAGCCGCCCATCTGCCGAGCAGGCGTGGTGCACTGCCCGACGGAGTCTGTCGTGAACGAAGGCCTGAAGTCGGCTGAATGAGTTTTGACCAAGACCGTGATCCCGAACCGGCGGTTCGGACAAGATCGTAGGTCACACGACCTTCATCCCGGCTTTCGGGCAGGTCAGCCGGAAGCCTCTATTCGCTTGAATCCGGCAATTGCATGTCGGTGATGATGTTCTCGCCGTTTGTCTCGTCATAGGCGATCACGATATCCATGCCGGGTTTTAGCGCTTCAAGGTCGGTTTCGGCATTCAGCTTGTAGGATTTGCCGTCGTCGAGTGTCAGCGTCAACGTGTCCTTATCGACCTCTTTGATCAGGCCTTCGGTTTGGCCGGCGAAGGCGGCAGTGGAAATCAGCAACATGGCGGCAACGGCGCCGATCAGGATACGCATCATCGTCCTCTTATCATTGCGCCGGCACAGTGGCGGCGGGTGTTCAACAGACGGATCGAGGGAAGCAGAAACCAACCGAATGTGTCAAAACTAAATCCGCCGGATCACAGTTTGACCACTGCCGAAAACGCCAATAGAACGCAGGCTACAGCGCCGCGCGTCCTGTTGGACGCGCACAGGACGCTGTAGCACTTTGATTTTGCGCATGACCCCGAAAATCGCTCCGGTTTTCGGGGTCATGCGCTAAGCCGGCTCCGATGCCGGCAGGGCTGGTTTTCATGTCTCACAATACGTTTGGCCATCTTTTCCGCGTCACCACCTGGGGCGAAAGCCATGGCGCAGCGCTCGGCTGCGTGGTCGACGGCTGTCCCCCCGGCATCCGCTTCACGCACGCGGAGGTCCAGGCCGATCTCGACAAGCGCCGCCCGGGTCAATCGCGTTTTGTGACGCAGCGTCGCGAACCCGACGAGGTGAAGATCCTGTCCGGCTTCATCCTGGATGAGGACGGCGAGACCATGATCACCACCGGCACGCCGGTGTCGATGCTGATCGAGAATGTCGACCAGCGCTCCAAGGACTATGGCGAGATCGCCCGCCAGTACCGGCCTGGTCATGCCGATTATACCTACGACACTAAGTACGGCCTGCGCGATCATCGCGGCGGCGGCCGCTCTTCGGCCCGCGAGACGGCGGCGCGGGTGGCGGCCGGAGCCTTGGCCCGCAAGGTCGTGCCCGGCATGGTGGTGCGCGGCGCGCTGGTGTCGATGGGCGAAAAACGAATAGACCGTGCCAACTGGAACTGGAATTTCATCAGTGACGCCGAAAATCCGTTCTTCACGCCCGACCCGGCATCGGTCGCCGTCTTCACCGCGTATCTTGACGGCATCCGCAAGGCGGGTTCCTCGGTCGGCGCGGTGATCGAGATCGTCGCCGACGGCGTTCCGGCAGGCCTCGGCGCGCCGATCTACGCCAAGCTCGACCAGGACATTGCCTCAGGCCTGATGTCGATCAATGCTGTCAAGGGTGTCGAGATCGGTAACGGCTTCGAGGCCGCCCGCATCACCGGCGAACAGAATGCCGACGAGATGCGCATGGGCAATGACGGCAAGCCGGTCTTCCTGTCCAATAATGCGGGCGGAATCCTCGGCGGCATCTCGACCGGCCAGTCGATTGTCGCGCGCTTCGCCGTCAAGCCGACCTCGTCGATCCTGACCCCGCGAAAGTCGATCGACAAGGACGGCAACGACGTCGAGATCATGACCAAGGGCCGGCACGATCCGTGCGTCGGGATCCGCGCCGTGCCGATCGGCGAGGCGATGGTTGCCTGCGCGATCGCCGATCACTATCTGCGTCATCGGGGACAGACGGGGAAGGGAATAGGGCAGTAGGGCAGTATGTTACGCGGCCGGCCGAGACAGCAAATTTTTTCCTTTTCCCTACTCCCTTACTGCCCTACTCCCCTACTCCCCTAGCTAGCTGTGGAGCCTCAACAGGTTGTCCAGGGTTATATCGAGGCGACTGATGGGTGGTTTGGACTTTAGGCTGCCGTGTGGACGATGCCAATTG
>NZ_JAMYLP010000118.1:0-13393 GCF_040318085.1 Mesorhizobium sp. M1322 | reverse complement strand
CCGAAGCCTGGGTCTTCATCGCCCACATCCGCCTGCTCACGCGTCGCCTCGCAAGACCTTGAAATTGCACCAGTCGTTTTGATTCAGACACTAAGCCGACCAACGGACGTTTTTTCGGGAGACGGCGGGGCGGTGGTCCCGTCAGTCAGTGCTCCGCCACGGGAATTGCCGTCCGGTCGCGATCGGCTTGGTGCGCTCCGATACAGACGGGCCGGCGCTCGGCGAACTGATCTTCAACAACATGAACATGATGTTCATCGAGTTCGTGAAACGCGACGAGGCGAGGATCGCTGAGTTGCGCGCGGCGATACGAAGGCAGAACCGAATTCTGGTGGCGGCGATTGGAAGGAGGCCTCTCACCCAAACCATTGCAGACCCCAGTGCCGTCTCGCGAGGATGCAATGCGCCATGCCGGCAGACGCTGGCGCGTCAAGTCGACGGGGGACGGCGGTAATCCAGCGCTGCGCACATCTGATTGATCGGACCGAAATCTCTACCGAAATTCCACACCAATCGCTGCTTGGCTTCACTCGCCAATATGGTGTGATAAGCATTCGACTAACAGTGACTTGTGAGATGGGCCAGTGAATAAGGAAATCCAGAAGCAGGAAATCATCCGGGCGATCCGTTCCATTGCGGCATCATCCGGCGGCGTTCCTCCGGAGAGAAAAGGTTCTTATCGGAAACCGGGATTGCCAATCACACTTGGAGAAATCGTATTTGGCGAAAGTGGAGTGACGCCCTATCCGAAGCAGGTTTCGCGCCTCTTGAATGGTTCGCCGGGTACGACAACAGCGAAATTCTTCAGCAAGTCAGCGATCTTGCGAAGCGTATCGGAGCATTTCCCAAATCTGGCGACCTAGCTTTCGAAGGCTCCAACAACCTGGATTTCGTGAGCATTACAGCGATCAAAAGTCGATGGCGCATTGGCGAACTTGCGGCGGAGTTGAGGAGCTTCGCGGCGGGTCGTGAGGACCATCAGGTCGTTGCCTACTGCGACGATTTTCTCGCTATCGCAAAGTCCCATCCGGATGGTGGCGAAGCTGCCGACAAGCCCGCGCTCGGCTATGTCTAATCAAGTACGGTAAGGACTTCAAGGTAGGTCGTACGTCATCCATTGCACGCCGATCGCGGCAAGTACAAATAGAACTACCCGACGAAACCATTCTTATCCATGCCATTCTGACCGATGATCCAGTCGGCGTTGAGGCGTACTGGCATCGTCGCTTCGCTGAGAAGCGGGGAAACGGCGAGTGGTTCAAGTTGTTGTCTGCTGACCTTGCGGCCTTCAAGAGATGGACAAAGATCGCCTAACTATTTTCCTGCAGCAGCTTCACGGCCGCGACACCGGAGGTCGTGAGGGGCCAAGAAGCGCCGGCTCCACCCAAGGACTTGCAAACTGTGAAAGCGAGTGTTGCCCAATTTGCGACATCGAAATCACGCACCCAAAAGGCCTGCCAGCGCGAGGATTTGGGCGGCCGGGGTGATATGTGCGTGCGGTTTGCAGTAGCTGGGATCGATCGCCCGATAGCCAAGCAGGTTGGCAAGCGGCACCAGAAGCCCCAACGCCACCCGCTGGATCGCCGGTGACGGCCGAGTGAAGACGATCACGTCGGCAAATTCCCTGGCGATGACTGCCGCTTGAAGCGGCGAAGGTCGGCCCTTTTTATCCACCTTGCCGGCATTGGCCAAGCCGAAGAGCATGCCGATCAGTAGCTCGAAACGGTTCGAGTCAATGTGATCCGCACCTTGCGCCCGGTCGACTTCGACCAGGACTTGCGCTTCTTTGGTCTTGCTGCTGTTCCACCAATCATGTGCGACGCCTGGCTCGACCGTGGCGGACTGGCCGGGCCCCAGAGAAAAGGTCTTGCCGGCGATGCGGGCGTCGAGCCGGCCGCTGAAGACGGTAAAACGTTCAATCATATTCGGGTGGAAGTGCTCGCCTACCACCGCGGCCCCCGGCCGAGCGGTTAAATAAACGATGCCAGGCCCTTCGCCACGGTCTTCGGTGCCGCGCAGGATCACTGTATATTCGCCGGTCACCTTGTTCTCGTAGACATCTCCACAGCGTGACATGGATCAGCTCGCAGTTTCAGAACACCGCACATCACAGGGAAAAAGATCCCAGTGCCGCAGCTTTCGCGAAATCTATTTAAAGCATGTGCTCCAAAAAGCGTAAGGCGCCAGCGTGCCAAGCAATCCCGAGAGAGATAGTTGCCTTCCCGGGGGCACGATCGCCAATTTTACCGAGCATGTCTGGGGGGGCCGCGCGCGCGGAAACGGCACGACCGTCAATGGCGCTTTCCGGAATTCCGCGATTGCTAGTTCCTCAATCAGGGAGTCGAGTGCCTCGCTGACGCGCTGGCTCGTTTCGTCCATGCCGCAGAGCCGGTTTTGGGCACACTCCAAGAGCTCGCGCGCAGCGGCGAAGTCGCTTCGCATGACATCACCCATTTGGTTTTAACCCGCCCTGACATTGTCGACACGCCAAATTGAGCGATTGCTAATATACACAAGAGCATTTTAATCGAATGACATTAAAATGGCCGGCGAGCAGGCGATGCCGGCCGATCCGCATCGCCCTATTAAATCCGTTGGTTCGATTCCAGAATTTTTCTGATGCCCCGGGGCACGCCCCGGAGGACATGAGGAAGGGCATGGGCGCTTTGCGTTGCAGAACGCGGGGATTAGCCTCGATACGATCTTGGGCGGCCGAGAAATTCTCTCGCGGCGGCGATTTGGCGTCGATGCTCGCGCAGGAAGGTCAGGCTGAAACAGATCGAAAAGGCCAGTCCTGAAAGGACTATAGTTGCTTGCGACGTCGGATCGGGATCGGGAGTCATTAGGAAGCGGAAACCGAACACCAACGCGAGGGCAACAAGGCTGCCATACATGCCACCAATAAAGGGGGCGATCGTGCGTTTCTGCTCCAACAGAGACTCCTATGGTTTCCACTAGGGAATATAAGCGTTGGGACTGATATGCTACGGTCCCAACCTGTGGAAATCGGGGATGAGCAGATATTCTCACAAGAGGCGCTTGCTGGTGCCCCGGACCGCGATAAGGCCCAAATCCAACTTGAGCGTTCCACCAGAATTTGACCAGAAATCAAATCGGTTAGAAAGGGCCTCTTCCTCTGAAGCGGTTAACCCCGTGTACCGCTTTGTACCCGAGCGGTGGACCTACTGTTAACCTCGTTTGGCCGCTTTCAGGTGCCGGCGATTTTGATCGGTTCGCGAAACGGGCTCGCAAGTCTCTTCCAGAGCAATGAGTTCCGCCGCGACCGGCCAAGGCCCGCCGCGCCAGACCCAATTTGGCGTGATTTCGCGCGTTGGTTGCATCCCGGCCCCAGACAGGCTACTATTACCTCTTGCGTCCCGGGGGGGGAGGTGGATGAGAATCGCCCATAGGGTCGGTCCAGTTCTAGATCAGGCGATTGCCGCAGTCCTCAACAGGGCCGGCCATGGGGACACCGTTTCGGTCAAAGCAGCATTGAACCAAGTTCGGCAGGCTGCACCTGGTTTGGTCGCATCCAACGACGATCTGACCGAAGCTATCCTCGAAGTAACTGCTGCCCTGGGCCTGTTCGTGGCTTTCGATGAGCGCGAGCAGTATCCATTCAATCCAGCTTAGTTATCCGACGAGTTGCGTTCAAGCTGAAGGTGACCGTTATGGCAACCCGAGATTTCGATTGTGGCTTCCGAGAGTTGATCAGTTCGGAAGGCAATCGCCGGAAGTTATATTGGCTTCCTCCGCTTCTATTTTGACAGCGTCGGGTAAGACGAAATCCTTTTTGCCATCCAGCACCATCGCCACAACAGCCTGCTTCGGCTTAATTGTGGTTTCTCCGAATTGGCACTGGCAGCGTTCCGACCATGAACCAAATACGATGCGTGGTTCTGGTGCCCCCGGACGGAATCGAACCGCCGACCTTCGGTTTACAAAACCGCTGCTCTACCAGCTGAGCTACAAGGGCACGGCGCTCCGGTTAGCATATTTGTTGCGCCAGTAAAGACAAAACTCTGTTTTGCCCGTGAGCGCGCCGGAGCTTCCGGCGCGGGCATCCTGAAAACGGCCAATTCGCCTCTTATATTGATCAGGGTGCAATCGCATAGGCGAGGGTGTCGCATGATCAGACTTGTTGTCATTGCCTTGGTCGTCGTCGTGGCCTGGATTCTCCTGGTGAAGCTCATCAAGGATCTGAAGAGCGTCAACGTCGACTGGACCGGCGTCACCACCATCATCGGCTTCATCGCGCTCGCATTCTGGCTGCGCCATATCACCGGCATGGGCTGAGGCTTTCCCCCGGCGGACTGTCGACCGGCGCTCCTCGCGGTCGTGATGCGCGCCTGACTGCAAACCCTGTTCAAACCGGCCGCTTTTGCGCCCTCGAAAAAATCAAAAAAACCGTCGAACCTTTTTCCTTGCTGCAACGACTGATCGTCAAGAGGCGGATGGATCGCCTCTCACACAACGCAGCAAGGAGATCGTCATGTTCAAGCGAACCATCATTTCCGGCCTCATCGCCACCACTGTCGCCGCCGCCATGCTGGCCGGCACCGTTCAGCCTTCGGCCGCCCATCACAGGCACATCACAATAAGCACCTTGGCATCGGCATCGCCGCCGGCGTCGGCGGCTTCCTGCTCGGCACCGCGCTCGCCCAGCCGCGCACCGTCTATATCGAGGAAAATGGCGGCTCATGGCACGTCCGGCGCTGCCTCAACCGCTATCAGAGCTACGATCCGTACTCGGACACCTATGTCGTCAGGCCCTTAGGGTGTCCTGCCGCCGATCATCTTCGTCACCGCCGCTGCCGCATCGTGCACCAGCGGGCCGATCTCAGCCAGCCGCTCCGGCGTCACTCGCACCGTCGGTCCCGAAACCGAAACGCCGCCGATCGGCTCGCCGAACTCGTTGAAAATGGCGGCGGCCACGCAGCGCATGCCGGGGTGCCGCTCCTCGTCGTCGACCGACCAGCCGCGCAGTTTGATCGTCACCAGGTCGCGGGCCAGCGCCGAGATGTCGGACAGCGTCTTTTCGGTGAAGCGCTCCAGCCCGGCCCGGCGCAGGATGGCGCCGACCCGCTCCGGCTCGAGATGCGCCAGCACCGCCTTGCCGATGCCCGACGCATGGAAAGAACTGCGCGTGCCCGGCCGAAAGAAGGCGCGGATCGCCTGATGCGTCTCGACCTGGCTGACGAAGACGACGCAATCGTCCTCGGCGACGCCGAGATTGGCGGTCTCGCCGGTCTTCTCCATCAGTTCCTGCATGACGGTGCGGGCGCGGTCGACCAGCTTGCGGCGGCGCAGGAACGCCGCGCCCATGCGATAAGTCTCGACGCCGATCGACCAAAGCTGGTCGGTGCTGTCGAACTCGACCATGCCGTGGTTTTCCAGCGTCGTCAGCATGCGGTAGGCGGTGGAGGCGGGGAGGCCGCTCTGCGCGGCGATCTCGCTCAGCGACAGACCGCTGCCGTCGGCCACGATGGCCAGGATGCGCAGCGCCCGGTCGAGTGACTGTACCGAAGCGGCGTCGGACGGACCGTGGAAGGCACGCGGCCGCCCGCGCTGGCGTTTTTCAGTGGTTTCCATGGCGGCATTCTTGCCGATTTCGCCATATGCGCAATAAAAAAGTTTTTCACTATTTGTCGTGTCAATTTCATGGAAAATGGAAGATCCAATAAAATCAAATGGTAGATGCCGTTTCTTGGAAATGAAAAAATATTCTGAAAAAATTGAAAAATAGTCGGTGCACTGGCATTCTCGGTCATCAACACATTCCGTGGAGGCTGACATGGCCAGAATGCGCGCAGTCGATGCAGCGGTTCTCGTTTTGGAAAAAGAAGGCATTTCCTGTGCCTTCGGCGTGCCGGGCGCTGCCATCAACCCGTTCTATTCGGCGCTGAAAGCGAGGGGCACCATCCGCCACATCCTCGCGCGCCATGTCGAGGCGGCGTCGCACATGGCCGAAGGTTATACCCGCGCCAAAGCAGGCAATATCGGCCTGTGCATCGGCACTTCGGGCCCGGCCGGCACCGACATGATCACCGGGCTCTATTCGGCCGCGGCCGATTCCATCCCGATCCTCTGCATCACCGGCCAGGCGCCGCGGGCGCGACTCAACAAGGAGGATTTCCAGGCGGTCGACATCGCCGCCATCGCCGCGCCCGTGGCCAAATGGGCGGTCACCGTCATGGAACCTTATCTCGTGCCGATGGCGCTGCAGAAGGCGTTCCACCTGATGCGTTCATCGCGGCCGGGGCCGGTTCTCGTCGACCTGCCGGTCGATGTGCAACTGGCCGAGATCGAGTTCGACATCGACGCCTATGAGCCGCTGGTGCCGTTCAAGCCGGCAATGTCACGCAGCCAGGCCGAGAAAGCGTTGGCGATGCTCAACGCGGCCGAAAGACCGCTGATCGTCGCCGGCGGCGGCATCATCAACGCCGATGCTTCGGACCTGCTGATCGAGTTCGCGGAAGTCGCCGGCGTACCCGTGATCCCGACGCTGATGGGCTGGGGCGCGATTCCCGACGACCACCGGCTGATGGCCGGCATGTGCGGGCTGCAGACATCGCATCGCTACGGCAATGCGACGATGCTCGAGGCCGATTTCGTCTTCGGCATCGGCAACCGTTGGGCCAACCGCCACACCGGTTCGGTCGATGTCTACACCAGGGGGAAAAAATTCATCCATGTCGACATCGAGCCGACCCAAATCGGCCGTGTCTTCGCGCCGGACCTCGGTGTCGTGTCGGATGCCGGTGCGGCGCTCAAAATGCTGCTCGACGTCGCCACCGAGTGGAAGACGGCGGGAAAATTGCGCGACTGGTCGGGCTGGGCAAGGGAATGCCAGGGCCGCAAGAAGACGATGAAGCGCAAGACGCATTTCGACCAGGTGCCGCTGAAACCGCAGCGCGTCTACGAGGAGATGAACAAGGCATTTGGCCGCGACACCACCTATGTCACCACGATCGGACTTTCGCAGATCGCCGGCGCGCAGTTCCTGCATGTCTATAAGCCGCGCAACTGGATCAATTGCGGCCAGGCCGGCCCGCTCGGCTGGACGCTGCCGGCAGCACTTGGCGTTCGCGCCGCCGATCCGCACCGCAATATAGTGGCGCTGTCCGGCGACTATGATTTCCAGTTCATGATCGAGGAACTGGCGGTCGGCGCGCAGCACAGATTGCCCTATATCCATGTCGTCGTGAACAATGCCTATCTCGGCCTGATCCGTCAGGCGCAGCGCGGCTTTTCGATGGATTTCGAGGTCAGCCTCGCCTTCGAGAACATCAACCGGAAGGACGACCCGGAGGCTGGCTACGGCGTCGACCATGTCGCCGTCGCCGAGGCGATGGGCTGCAAGGCGGTCCGGGTGCGCAGGCCGGAGGAATTCGCCGGCGCCTTCAAGCAGGCGCAGCGCCTGATGAAGGAGCACCAGGTTCCCGTCGTGCTCGAATTCATCCTCGAGCGCGTCACCAATGTTTCGATGGGCACCGAGATCGACAAGATCACCGAATTCGAGGAGCTTGCCGAACACCATGAAGACGCCCCGACCGCGATCGTGATGCTCGACTGAACGGAGAAAAAGAATGCCGCGTTTCTCAGCCAATCTCTCGATGCTCTTTGGCGAGCATGATTTCCTCGACCGCTTCGATGCCGCCGCCCGCGCTGGCTTTAGGGGTGTCGAATATATCGGGCCTTATGACCATGCGCCGGAGGTAATTGCGGCGAGGTTGAAGAAGAACGGCCTGACGCAGGTGCTGTTCAACCTGCCAGCCGGCGACTGGGGCAAGGGCGAGCGCGGCATCGCCGTGTTGCCGGATCGCGTTCCCGAGTTCCGGCAAGGCGTCGCCAAGGCGATCACCTATGCGCATGCGCTGGGCTGCGAACAGGTCAACTGCCTCGCCGGCATTGCGCCGCAGGGCGTCGACCGGAGTGTGCTGGAAGACGTCTTCGCCGAAAACCTGGCTTTCGCGGCGGAGAAGCTGGAGCAGGCCGGCATCAGGCTGTTGATCGAGCCGATCAACACGCTCGATATTCCCGGCTTCTTGCTGAACTATTCGGATCAGGCTCTGGCGCTCATCGACCGCGTCGGCTCGAAGAACCTGTTCCTGCAATACGACATTTATCACATGCAGATCATGGAGGGGGATCTCGCCCGCACCATCGAGGCAAACCTCGGCCGCATCGCGCATATCCAGCTTGCGGACAATCCCGGCCGCCATGAGCCGGGGACGGGCGAGATCAATTTTCCTTTTCTGTACAGCCACATCGACCGCATCGGTTATTCGGGCTGGGTCGGGGCGGAATACAAGCCGAAGGCCGGGACGGAAGCCGGGCTGGGCTGGTTCCAGAACTTGGCCGGGCAGGGCAGCGCGGCGGCTTAGGGGTCAACGATTATTGACGTCGCGTTCCGTCGCGCCCCCTCTGGCCTGCCGGCCATCTCCCCACGGGTGGGGAGATCGGCAGTTCCGGCGCCGGCTTGTATTTTTTCAACCTCGAAAATTGGCGAAAGCGGCGGTGACATCCAATCTCCCTCCTTGTGGGGGAGATGGCCGGCAGGCCAGAGGGGGGCGCGAAGGAACGCGGCCTTAACAAGGAAAATACCAGGGAGATAATCAATGGACACCATCGGCTTCATTGGCCTCGGCATCATGGGCGCGCCGATGGCGGGGCATCTGCTCGATGCGGGCTACGCCGTGGTCGCCAGCGACCATCGCTCGAAACCGCCGGCCGATCTCGTCGCCAAGGGTCTGAAGACCGTCACCGGCCATCACGCCGTGGCACATGCCGCCGACATCACCATCACCATGGTTCCCGATACGCCTGAGGTGGCCGATGTGCTGTTCGGCGACAACGGTGTCGCGTCCGGCCTGACCGCGGGCAAGCTGGTCATCGACATGAGCTCGATCTCGCCGATCGAGACCAAGGCTTTTGCCAAGAAGATTAACGACCTCGGCTGCGACTATCTCGACGCGCCGGTATCGGGCGGCGAGGTTGGCGCCAAGGCGGCGTCGCTGACCATTATGGTCGGCGGCGAGGAAAAGGCTTTCGAGCGCGCCAGGCCGGTGTTCGAAAAGATGGGCAAGAACATCACGCTGGTTGGCCCCAACGGCGTCGGCCAGACCACCAAGGTCGCCAACCAGATCGTCGTCGCGCTGACCATTGAAGCGGTCGCCGAAGCCCTTGTTTTCGCATCGAAAGCCGGCGCCGATCCAGGCAAGGTGCGTCAGGCGCTGATGGGCGGGCTGGCGGCCTCGCGCATCCTCGAAGTGCATGGCGAGCGCATGATCAAGCGCAGCTTCGCGCCGGGCTTTCGCATCGAACTGCACCAGAAGGATCTTAACCTGGCGCTGGAAGGGGCAAAAGCGCTTGGCGTTTCGCTGCCCAACACATCGACGACGCAACAATTGTTCAACTCCTGCGCGGCCAATGGCGGCGCCAAGGAGGATCACTCGGCGCTGGTCAGGGCGCTGGAGCGAATGGCGGGGCACGGGTTAGGGCAGTAGGGCAGTAGGGCAGTAGGGGAGGTCAAAATTCACGGCATCCGACAAACTGCACTTCCCTACTCCCTTACTGCCCTATTCCCCTACCGCCCTAAAAATTTCCTCGCCGCATAAAGGCTCACCGCCGCAGCATTCGACACGTTGAGCGAGCGGATCGCGCCGGGCATGTCGAGCCGGGCGAGCGTCGTCACCGTTTCGCGGGTCTTCTGGCGCAGGCCCTTGCCTTCGGCGCCTAGCACCAATGCGATCTTTTCTCCCGAAAAACTCTTTTCGAGTTCCGCCGGCCCGTCCGAATCGAGACCGATGGTCTGGAAACCGGCATCGTGCAACTGGCCGAGCGCGTCGGCGAGGTTTTTCACCTCGATCTGATCAATATGCTCCAGCCCGCCGGAGGCCGATTTCGCCAGCACGCCGGATTCATGCGGGCTGTGGCGCGCCGTGGTGATCAGCGCGCCGGCGCCGAAGGCGACCGCCGAGCGCAGGATCGCGCCGACATTGTGTGGATCGGTGACCTGGTCGAGCACCAGCACCAGCGTTGTGTCGCCGAGCGCGTCGAGGCGCTTCGGCTTCAGCGGTTCGGCTTCGATCAGCACGCCCTGATGTACGGCATCGGAGCCGGTGACCTTGTCGATGTCTTTCGGCTCGACCATCTCTGTCTCAAAGGGCAGGGCGGCGAGGTCGGCAATCGCCAGCCGCTCGGCGGCGTTGCGCGTCACCAGCATCTTCTTGATCCGCCGGCGCGGATTGTCGAGTGCTGCTCGCACCGTATGCAGACCGTAAAGCCGCACCAGACCATCCGCAGCTGTCTCTCCCGGTGGCACCGGCTGGCGCGGCCTGAACGCCGGCGCGCCGCCGCTCTTCTCGTCGCGATGCGCTCGGCGCAGCTTGGCGTAGTGGGTGTCTTTCGGGGTTCTGGGCTTGTTATCGTTGCTCATGGCCGGTTCTATAGCCGTGTCGTCCGCCTATGGATACAGCCGGATACCCTGCTCGGCGGGCCGTCAAGAAATTCAGTGCGTTTTGCCGGGACGTTGCGGTTGACAGTTTTGGACGCTGCCGCCATAAGGCGCTTCGCGAAGGGCTGCTCACGCGGTCGCGACGCGTCGATGCCTCGTTGCATGGCTCCGGCGGCAGACTGGAGAGGTGCCCGAGTGGTTAAAGGGGACGGACTGTAAATCCGTTGGCTATGCCTACGTTGGTTCAAATCCAACCCTCTCCACCACTGCCGGCCCGGAAGCCCTGAAACGCAAAAGCATCGGACCGAAAAGTGCATAGCGGTTTTCGGGCGAGAGGCGCGGGTATAGCTCAGTGGTAGAGCAGCAGCCTTCCAAGCTGAATATGCGGGTTCGATTCCCGCTACCCGCTCCAGATTTCACACCCAAGATCAAAGTGCCAGAAAATCAAGGTGCTAGAGCATTGCGCACCAGTGGACGCGCAGGGCTCCAACTCACTGCTGTTGAACGCGGAAGCGACCTGATGCTGTTGCGGCAGTCGTTCGGCGCAACTGATCGACGACGCCCGGCAAAGCCGCGGATAGTTGCTTGAGCAAGTCCTGCTCGTTCAGCCCTGTCCTTTGCGCGAACTCGCGAATGACCTGTGGGGCCCAGCGCATTGCCCGGATCGTTGGCCTGCCGTCCCATCCCCACAATGATGCATCCGGGCCGAATTTCAAGTTGGTTGAGCTTGCTGTAATCATGAAATGTCAAGTTGGCTTGAGCTTTGCCTAATAATGTGGAAGTAATCGGATGCGGGGAATGGAGAGGAAAATGTCAATATTAAGCTGGATCATCCTTGGCGCCATAGCCGGCTTTATAGGCAGCAAGATCGTCAACAAGAGCGGGCAGGGCCTTGTTCTTGATATCGTACTCGGGATCGTCGGCGCTGTTGTCGGCGGCCTGATCTTCAGCGCCTTCGGCGCGTCAGGCGTTACCGGCCTCAACATCTATAGCCTGATCGTTGCCGTGCTGGGATCGGTGGTCGTTCTGTGGGCCTATCACCAGTTCACCGGGAACCGGGCTCTTTAGAAATTAGAAGCCAGGCAGAGCTGTCGCTTCGGCAGCCTGACTGACGTATTTTAACCGGCATCCACATCGCCAGGTTCTTATTCAGCACCTCCGGCGACATGCTCGTCATATTGGGGCAGGTCGTCGGTGATCGCGAACCACTTCGCCTTGGAGCCGACAAAGATGTGCTGCGCCGCACGGATCGTCGGCTCGTCGACGAGGGTTCCCATGGCGACGTGCACGAAAGCACCGTCGCGGACGACCGAATAGAGCAATGAGCCGCAGGTCTTGCAGCGAGTGTCATGGCCGGCCTCCTCGCCAAAGATCAGGAGGTTGTCCTCGCCCTTGGTCAGGCTCAGTCTCTCACGCTCGATGCCGGCAAACGGTTTGAAGGCTGAACCGGTGGTGCGCCGGCAGTTCGAGCAGTGGCAGTTGGCGGCGTAGATGAACTCGTCGGCCACCGCGTATTGCACGGCGCCGCACAGGCATTTTCCGGCAAGCATGCGGTTGCCGGCATTCTGGCTGCTTACATTCTTTTGGTTTGCCATGAGTTTCTCCACTCAGCTGACCGTCGTCCCGTGGGCGGTATCCAGCTCTAGGCCACCACGGTCAGACGGCGCCTGCGCTCGTCGAGCGACACGATGGTCAGCCCGCTGGCCACCACCAGCAGGATGCCGCTGATCGCCAGCGCGTTCGGCAATTGCTGGAACACCACCAGGCCGGAAATGACCGCCCAGACGGTGAAGCAGTAATAGAACGGCGCCACCACGCCGGTCGGCCCGACGCGATAGGCCATGAAGATGAAGAAATGGCCGAAGATCAGGAACAATCCGGCCCCGGCCAACAGCAGCAAATGATGCGTCTCGGGCATCACCCAACGCTCCGACAGCAGATGCGCGACGCCTGAGCCGACCAGCACCACCACCACCGCGGAAATCGCAACGATCATTCCAGGCACGTGGGAGGCGACCCGCCGTCCGGCGAGATCGCGCGCGGCGGCGAATGCCGCGTTGCCGAGCGCCAGCACGGCGTAGACCGAGATTCCCTGCATGGTCGGCTGCGCCACCATCACCGCACCGATGAAGCCGAGCCCGATCAGCGCCATGCGCAGGCCGCCGATCCGTTCGCCGAACAGGACAGAGGAGCCAATCAGCATGAGCAGGGGAGTGATCTGCCCCAGGGCGGTCGAATCGGCTATCTGCATGTTGGCGAGGGCCACCACGTAGCAAAGGATTGCCGCCAGCTCGAGCAGGTTTCTTTGTAACACTCTCCTGTCGAGGATCAGCGGGATCTGCTTGGCGTAGCCCAACGAAAGCAGCAACGGGATGCCCCACAGCGTTGCCGCCGTCCCGCGCAGAAACAGCACTTCATAGGGCAGCAGCCCGACCGTCGCAAGCTTCATCATCGTGTCGTTGGCGACATAGGACCCGGTCGAGAGGATCATGAACAGCGGGCCGCGAATGGCGATCGGAATGAAATGCATCCGATCAGGAAATCAGACCGGCGCCACACCGGCAATAGGCCAGATCCGGTTGTAAATCCGGCAAGGCGGACAGGCGGAAGCGGCGATTTCCAATCCGCCGAATGCCGGTAACCCGCGGGACCTATCTTCAGCCATTCCATTCCTTCTCGTTCGTTCCTATATCCGCGCCACATCCCCGAAATCGGATCATGGGTTCAGACCCGGGTGAGAAAGCGCCCGGCCACAAGGCACTTGTGTTTTTCGGCCGCAGTCGCTAATCGCCCCGCATTCGACTGAACTGAAGGTCCAGGCCGTCCAAGGAAAGAGACTATGGCAAAAGGTAAATTCGAGCGTACAAAGCCTCATGTGAACATTGGCACGATTGGCCATGTCGATCATGGCAAGACGTCGCTGACGGCGGCGAT
>NZ_JAMYLP010000117.1:0-13731 GCF_040318085.1 Mesorhizobium sp. M1322 | reverse complement strand
CCTTCTAGGCCCGCCGCGGCAGCCCGCAACCCTTCGCGTGCCGCTCGGGGTCCTCCTCTTCGTCCGGTCCTTCGGATGCGGTCCGCCGCCCCCGGCGGGCCTTTCCGGTCGCGACTCGCCGCCCACCCCGCTTTCCGGGGAAAGGCGCGGCGATTGGCGAGCGGAGGATGAGACGATGCATGCAAACAGCAAGCGTTCCGCCAGCGGAGAGGCTGGCGCAGGCAAGGGCGGGCGCCCCGGCGCCAGCCTTTATCAGGAGATCACGGACCGCATCATTGCCGAGCTGGAGCGCGGCACCGTGCCATGGGTCAAGCCATGGGGCAGGGCAAAGGCAGGCCTTGGCCTGACGAGGAATGCGTCCACGGGGCGCACCTATTCCGGAATCAATATCCTCATCCTGTGGGGCGCGGTGATCGAGCGCAGCTATCCCAGCCAGAACTGGCTCACCTTCCGGCAGGCGCTCGTCCTCGGAGGCAATGTCAGGAAAGGCGAGCGCGGCACGACCATCGTGCATGCCGACCGCTTTATCCCCAAGGACGAGAAGGAGCGCGCACGCCACGAGGGCGAGGAACCACAGGCCGTGCCTTTTTTGAAGCGCTTCACCGTCTTCAATGTCGCGCAGTGCGATAATCTTCCGGAACACCTCTATGCCGCCGCCGAGCCGCTGCCTCAGTGCGAGATCGTGCCGCAGGCCGAGACGCTCATTCGCGCCAGCGATGCGGATTTCAGGGTTGGCGGCGATCGCGCTTTCTACATGCCGGGCAGCGACTGCATTCAGGTGCCGCCACAGCCGGCGTTCTATCACCAGATCGACTATTACCGGACCTGCTTTCACGAGCTTGGCCACTGGACCGGCCACCCGACGCGGCTTGCTCGCGACCTCTCCGGCTCGTTCGGCTCCAAGGCCTACGCGCGTGAAGAATTAGTCGCCGAAATCACTGCCGCCTTCGTCTGCAGCAAGCTCGGTATCGAGCCGACCGTGCGTCACGCCGATTACATCGGCTCATGGCTGAAGGTGCTGCGCGAGGACAACCGCGCCATCTTCCGTGCCGCAAGTCTTGCCTCCAAGGCCGCCGATTTCCTGCTTGGCCTTAAGGACGATGCCAAAAGCGAGGCGCAGGAAGGGATTGCGGCATGACGATGCGCGATCCTCAACTGACCGCGAGCGAGCCGACGGCGCAAAGCGAGCAGATACTCATTCCCGGTGTCCGGCCGATCACCACGCGCGATCGGCTCCTGATGGACGCGCCGATGTGTCCGCGCGCGGCGCAAAAGCCGCTCGATATCGGCCTCTTCGATGAAGCCAGCAGAAATCAACTCGACCTGTTCTGACAAGGAGTCTTCTTTCCATGATCCTGATCACCGATCCACTGCGCGCACGACTGCTCGCCAATGGCGCCGCCGAGGCCGACATCGACCATTTTCCCGTTGTGAAACTGTTCGATCCGACAGGTGCCGCGACGTGGCTTTTGACCGAACTCGACGCCGATGGCGACACGCTGTTCGGCCTTTGCGATCTCGGCTTCAGCTTCCCCGAACTCGGCAGCGTCAGTCTGGCCGAGCTTGCATCCGTAAAAGGTCCGCTTGGCCTCGGCATAGAGCGCGACCTGCATTTCCAGGCGCGCTTTACGCTCTCCGTCTATGCCGAAGCCGCCCGCATTTGCCGCCACATCACCGATGCCGAGCGACTTCTGCGGCAGGCAGCAGACGCCCTTTCAAAGCCCCATTCCGAGCTTCCGTCCGGCACGGCGGAACAGCAGCGGCGATAGGCGCAAAAACCGTCCCGCCGCGCCGGCCTTCGGCCTCTGCGGCGGGACAACCTCAACCAAAGCGAAAGAGAGTAACCATGCAGCTTGCCCACATCCCCTTGGATCAGCTCAATATTTCCGCGCTCAACATGCGCCATGGAAGACGCGCGCCCGACATATCCGACATCCTGCCCTCCGTGCGTGCGCGCGGCGTGCTGGTGCCTCTCCTCGTGCGACCGAACGGGCAACTGGAAACCTTCGAGATCGTTGCCGGCAGGCGGCGCTATTTCGCCGCGAAATCGCTTGCCGACGAGCGCGGCGAAGGCGATCCCTTGCCCTGCGCCATCATGGAGGATGGCGACGACGCCGATGCGCTGGAAGCCTCGCTGATCGAAAACCTCGCCCGTCTCGATCCTGACGAAGTATCGCAATGGGAGACGTTTTCGCGGCTCGTCAGGCAAGGCCGCACCGTTCCCGATATCGCTGCGACCTTCGGCATCACTGACCTGAAGGTCAAACGCATTCTGGCGCTTGGCGACCTCTTGCCCAAAATCCGCGAAGCCTATCGCCGCGAGGAGATCGATACCGAGACGGTGCGCCATCTCACCATGGCGTCCAAGGCGCAGCAGAAGGACTGGCTGGCACTCTGTGCCGATCCCGATCAATACGCGCCGCGTGGCTTTCAATTGAAGCAATGGCTGTTCGGCGGCCAGTCGATTTCCACCAAGGTGGCGCTGTTTGCCATCGACGAATATCCCGGCCTGATCACCTCGGACCTGTTCGGCGAGGACAGCTATTTCGCCGATGCCGACCTGTTCTGGCAAAAGCAGAACGAAGCGATTGCCGCCAGACGCGACATCTATCTCAACGACGGCTGGAGCGAGGTGGTGCTGCTGGAGCCGGGCCAGTATTTCCACGCATGGGACCACGAGAAGACCCCGAAGAAGAAGGGCGGCAAGGTCATCATCACTGTCTCGCATCGCGGCGAGGTCGAGTGTCACGAGGGCTGGCTGTCACGCAAGCAAGCCCGCCGCGCCCGCGAGGGCGGCGAGCAAGAAGAAACAGCCGCCAAGTCGCCGCGCCCCGAACTCACCGGCCCGATGCAGAACTATGTCGATCTGCATCGCCATGCTGGCGTGCGCGCGGCCATGCTCGACCATCCCGCCGTGGCGCTGCGCCTCGTGGTGGCGCACGCCATCACCGGTTCCGGCCTGTGGCAGGTGCGCCGTGAACCGCAGCGAGCAGCCAACGAGACGGTGACTGCCAGCCTTGCCGGCTGCAAGGCTGAAGCCGCATTCGGCAAAAAGCGGCGTGAAGTGTTGGCCCTGCTCGGATCACCGGATGAGGATGGCGTGGTCGCCGGCGGCAATGGCGACGCCTTTGCTATCGCCGGCGTGTTCGCGCGCCTCTTCGCGCTGTGCGACGACGATGTCATGCGCGTTCTCACCCTTGTCATGGCCGAGACGCTTGCAGCCGGCAGCACCGTCATCGAGGCGCTCGGCAACCATCTGAACGTCGATATGGGCACATGGTGGCAACCGGACGATGCCTTCTTCGACCTCTTGCGCGACAAGGAAATCGCCAATTCGATGCTGGCCGAGATCGGCGGCAAGCTGGTCGCGGATGGCAATGTCGCCGAGAAGGTCAAGACGCAAAAGAAGATCATCCGCGACTTCCTGGCGGGCGAGAACGGCCGCCAGAAGGTCGAGACCTGGCTGCCGCGCTGGATGAAATTCCCGGCCGAAAGCTACACCAGCCGCGGCGGTTTCCGCACCGCCGATCAGTGGACACAAGTGCAGCCGCTGTTCGTGCGCGAATAGTCGATCAGGGCCCGAGCGGCGCGGTTCTTTCGATTACCGCCGCTCAGGTCGCGCGCGCCGCTCCGGACCGCGCCGGCTGCCGATCGGTCGTCTTGTCGAGCCGGTGCCGCGCGCGAGAAATCCCGACGCCAATTCGCCCCATTTGGGCAGCCCTGCACCACGCCGGGTTGCTTGCTGAGGCGCCAGGCGCATGGGGCCAATTGTCCGATCCGGTTGCCGACAGAGCCCGCGCAGCCGGCGCCCTGCATTGCCGCCCGCTCCTTGTGTCACCGATCGCGCCACCTGTCTCCATGTGTCTCAGGGACCATTCCCCTGCGGCTGGCTTGATGACCTATGGGCGGATCCGGCCCGCCCGAAACCCTCGCCAGCAGCTTTTTTCCCCGCCGCCTGCGGCGGCTTCCTCGCGCCGCTTCGCTTCAAAAAAGCTGTCCGCTCGGGTCCTCCGCTATCGCTGCGGCCGTCCCGGTTCCGGCGGTCCGGACGCGCCCATCACGGTCCGCCATCGCAGGGGAATGGTCCCCGGCGAGCACCAAAGGAGACTGAAAATGACCGCGATCGGATACGTCACCAAACAGGAAAACGGCGGCTACAAGGGCCAGCTCAAGACGCTCAGCGTGCGCGCCGAAATCGACATCGTGCCCAATCAGGCAAAGAGCGCCGACACCCATCCCGACTTCCGGGTGCTGACGCAAGGGGTCGAAGTAGGGGCCGGCTGGACCCGCACCGGCGAGACCTCCGGCAAGGACTATGTGAGCCTGTCGATTGCCGCCCCGGAGTTCGGTCCGCGGAAGCTCTACGCCAATCTCGGCCGCGCCGCCGGCCAGGATGATGACGACACATACGCCATCATCTGGAACCCGGTCGACTGAACCGCCTGCCTCGAGCCTCGCGCCGCAACCGGCGCGGGGCTCTTCTCAAGAAGGGGCGGCGAAAACTCGCCCCCCACTCTTCGCCCGTCCCCAAAACGATCTCGCTCGCCGATCCTCGCCTTCGCTTGTCCGTAACGAAACGAGGACCATCATGGACGACGAAAACGAACGCGCGGCCCGCGCCAAGAAGGGCAGTCCGTTTCTCAACACCGCGCAGGCCGCCTTCTATATCGGGCTGTCCCAGCGCACGCTGGAGAAGATGCGGCTCAAAGGCGGCGGCCCGCAATTTCGCAAGCACGGCCGCTATGTCCGCTATCACATCGACGAGCTCGACGACTGGTCGAAGGGACGCGCGCAGGAGACCAGGCCCGAGGATGCCGGGCATGATTCCGGCTCGGCCGGTGAGGGAGGCCGCTCATGAGCCGGCGTCCCACTATCCGTCTGATCGGCAGCCATCTGCGGCGCGTTCGGGCGCGCAAGACGATCGCCGTGGCCACAATAGGCCTCGGCCTGATCGGCTTCGCCGCTTTCGACAACCCATCGCCCTGGCTGGTCTGGAACGCCTCGGCCAGTGCGCCGGTCGGCCTCTATCGCGTCGCGTCCGGATCGCCGGCTCGTGGCGATCTCGTGCTCGTCCGCCCGCCAAAACCGGTCGCCGATCTCGCCGCCGAACGCTTCTTCCTGCCCAGCAACGTGCCGCTGGTCAAGCGCCTTGCCGCGCTGCCTGGCGAGCATGTCTGCGCCTTCGGCGACGCCATCATCATCGGCGGCGAGATTGTCGCGCGCCGGCTGGCAACCGACACGCAGCACCGTCCGCTGCCTTGGTGGAATGCCTGCCGCAAGCTCGCCGCCGCCGAGGTTTTCCTGCTCGGCAACGATAGAAACCGCTCCTTCGACAGCCGCTATTTCGGGCCGGTGCCGGCCGAAAATATTGTCGGGAGGCTGGTGCCGCTATGGACCGAGTAACCCTCCTGATGCTGGGCATGGTCGCGATAGCGCCATGCGCCTGTTCCGCCGCGACCGACGCTCAGCCGGCCGCCATCTCCCGTGGTCCGCAGCTGGCAAGATGGCAGCCCTTGGTAGCCGAAGCAAGCCGGCGTTTCAGCATTCCACAGCCCTGGATTTATGCCGTCATGGATGCCGAAAGCCGAGGGCAGACAAAGCTGAATGGACGGCCGATCGCGTCACACGCCGGCGCCATTGGCCTCATGCAGGTGATGCCCGGCACCTATGAGGAGATGCGCGCAGAGCTTGGCCTGGGGGCCGATCCGCACGACCCTCGCGACAACATTCTGGCAGGCACTGCCTATCTGCGCGCCATGTATGACCGCTTCGGCTTTCCCGGCCTGTTTGCCGCCTATAACGCTGGGCCGGACCGCTACGAACAGCATTTGCAGCGTGGGCGACCGCTGCCCAGCGAGACGGTTTCGTATCTGGAAGAGGTCAAGGCTGCGGGGATCTCGGCCGCCGACATGGACGCGTTCACCGGCAAATCCCGTTCCGGAAAAGCGCCGGAAATCCCGTCCGGGCAGTCGCTGTTTTTCCTGCGAAACGGTGTTTCCGCGACCGATCCGAATGGCCAAATTGTGGTGCCGCTCGGATCGGAGCGAGCAAGGTCAGGCCGGCCGGATCGCAGGTGAGGGCAGGGGTACCGTGGGTCGGGCGGGGCAGGGAGGCAGGTCCGCGGAAGGCAAGATAAAGGCATCGCCTCCTGGAGGCGGCGAAGTCTTTGTCTGCACATCGTTTTTCATGGAGGCTGCCTTCAGCGTCAGGAGAGCTTCTGCCGACAAAGATTTGATTTTTCTCAAGATTACTAGGAGGCTCAATGCAGGATGAAGAGTTCAAGCCGAGCCTGGGCAAAATCGGATCGCGCGGCTCGAAGGCAGGCAAGCGTTTCGTCGGCCAGATCCGCGCCGCGATCAACCGAGCCGGCGGCGGCAGCGGTCGCCGTGGCCGCTTCATCGGAAGCCGGGCGGGGCGCGGCGGGGCGGCTGCCGCCGTTCTCAGAGCGCGCGACCCCCACGCGGCGTTTCGGCAGCGGCGCGCCGTCGTCAAGGCGCGTATCGTCAAGCTGGCTGGCAAGGGTGTTGACGGGGCACGTGCACACCTTCGCTACCTCCAGCGCGACGGCGTCACCCGCGAAGGCGAGCCTGGCGAGCTCTATAGCGCCGACAGCGACAGCGTTGATGGCAAGGCCTTCATCGATCGTGCCGATGGGGACCGGCATCAGTTCCGCTTCATCGTCGCACCTGAAGACGGCATCGAGTATGACGACCTCAAGCCGCTCACGCGGCGCCTCATGGCGCAGATGGAAGAAGACCTCGGCACCAAGCTCGACTGGGTCGCTGTCGATCATTTCAACACTGGTCATCCGCATACCCATATTATCGTCCGCGGCAAGGACGACCGCGGCGAAAATCTTGTCATCGCGCGAGACTACATCTCGTCTGGAATCCGTGAACGGGCGGCCGAGCTGGTCAGCCTCGACCTTGGCCCGAGAACGGACCGCGAGATCGAGCAACGCCTGCGCCAGGAAATGGAGCGGGAACGCTTCACCAGCATCGATCGGCAGCTGCTCCGCATGCGCGACCATGATGGGCATGTCTCACCGGCCAGCCGAGACACGTTTCGCCAGACGCTGCACCAGGGCCGCCTGCGCAAGCTCGAGCGGATGGGTCTGGCTGAGGAAGTCGGCTCGGGCCGCTGGCGCCTTGATGGCGAGCTTGAAGCGACGCTGCGCCGCATCGGCGAGCGGGGCGACATCATCAAGACCATGCACCGCGAACTGACCGGCAAGGGGCTCGCCCGCAGTGCCGCCGACTATGTTATCCATGATCGATCTGCAGAGCAGATGCAGCCTGTCGTCGGCTGCATCGTTGCGCGCGGCCTGGCCGACGAAATCACTGACCGCCATTACCTCGTCGTCGACGCCGTGGACGGCAAAAGCCACTATGTTGATATCGGCAAAGGCGAGGCAACCCAACCGACGCCAGAGGGCTGCATAGTGCGGGTCACGCCGAGGGACACCGGGCCAAGGCAAGTCGACCGCACAATTGCCGAGATCGCCACGGCCCATGACGGGCGCTACAGCATCGATATCCATCTCAAGCATGACCCGTCGGCCACCGAACGCTTTGCCGAAACGCACGTGCGGCGACTGGAGGCGATCCGCCGGGCGACCGGTCGTGTCGAGCGCGAGCCGGACGGCACCTGGATCGTCGCACCGGATCATCTCGACCGTGTGTCTGACTACGAGCGTCAGCGGGCCGGGGCCGAGCCTGTCACGGTTGACAAGCTCTCATCGACGCCGCTGGAACAACAAGTCAGCTTCGACGGCGCCACCTGGCTCGATCGAGAGCTGGTTTCCGACACACCGGAGGCCTTGCACAGCTCTGGTTTCGGCCGCGATGTCCGAGAGGCGCAAGGCCGCCGACGGCAGTGGCTGATTGCGCAAGGTCTTGCTCGGGAAGAGCAGGACCGGATCGTCTATCGCGCCAACATGCTTTCGATCCTGCGTCAACGTGAGCTGAACCGTGTTGCCGGTCAACTGTCTGACGAACTCGGACTCTCGTATTCCGAAGCGCAGCCTGGTGATCGAATAGAGGGTCGATTGCACCGCTCGATCGACCTTGCCAGCGGCAAGTACGTGATAGTCGAGAAGGCGCGTGAGTTCATGCTGGTACCATGGAGGCCAGTACTTGATCGGCATATTGGCAAGGAGGTGTCTGGTGTCGTGGGTGGGGAGGGGATTTCATGGACCATCGGCCGGCAGAGAAGCGGACCAAGCATTTCGTGACATGGCCTACACAACTTCTTTTGCCCGCGTTGAACTTAGTCCGGACGGAGTTCGCCTGCGCCCGCGGCATTGATTTGGCGAGGGATAAATGGCTGGTCGTGCAAGACTTATCGTTCGCTCTACAAAAAGCGCCGCGATGATTCATCGTGTTCCATGATTCTGAGCCAAAACCCTCCTGCGCCACCACGGCACTCTTCCCGGTGCCACGGAAGCCGCGCCGACGACGGCGGTGCCGGCCTGGTTGCGCAGGGCTGCCCCCGACCCAAACAGTTGCGGCGCATTGAGGACATTGCAATCACTGACCGTGCGGCCATCGGCGCGCTCGATGAGATGGTCCGCCAGCTAGAAAGGTGGGCTGGCGCCTGGTGACAGCGCCTAGGGCTTTCGGCGGCCGCGGTATAGCGAGCAGGCTCGCGGCGTCGAGGATGAAGCCGCACTTCGCGATGTTCTTCTGCTCACACGACCGGGAGACGAGGTCTGTCCCGCGGGCCGGATGCTTGTTGGCCGGGCGTGAACTGGCAGCCCATCCCGCTGAGGATCTTCTAACGGGAGAAACCTCGCTGCGGTGGGGAAGATTTCGGTCGTCGCCCGCGACGACGAGGCGGTCAGCGACCTGGCCAGACGAGCTTCGGCAGCTTTCCGCTGCAGCATGGTGACGTGCGCGATCATGGCCGCCGAATGAGATCGCTCGAACGCACCGTCGGATGCTGGCTCGCCGACGCTTTACTGGCGCAAGCCTGGGTGGGGCCATGCGGTGCCGCTACTGGCACCGAGGCAGCTTTGGGCATGAGACCCGACCAATCGCGCCGGGCCTTGACCGGGCCGGGCGACGCGACCCGAGCGTCGGGACAAAAAGCCGGGAAGGGGAGGGCACCAGCCCGGTTGAAGCCAAGGGCATGATGATGTGAGGACGATCTGCTGGCAAGAATTTGCGGAGATCGATGCTGTCATGGCGCGCTCGTCGAAGATTCTGAGCGGCGCCGACGTGGCTGCTCGAAGGGAGAACACTTCACTCCGTGACCGGCCGGACCTGATTACGATCTCCATTGGAATAAAGAAGAACGACGGGCCGAATGGCAGGGTTGATCGCCAAGATGCGCGATCTGCCGGCTGTCCTGCGCGCGTGCGGGAGTCGCCACCATGAGCTTTACGACAAAATTGCCGGCAGAGGCCGATTTCAAGAAGGTGTTGCTCCAATGCTATCGAGGAGGCGATCGCACGCAGCGCGAGATCGGCCAGTGCGGATTCTTGGCCAAGCTGCTCGGCGCGTCGTGAGATGTTGTCCGTCGGGTGGGTGACGCTTTAGATCAGGCGGATCTCCACCCAGACAGCAGCCTGGCGGTTAAACCGCCTTGCGTGTTCGGTATGGCGGCACAGCGGTTTGGAGATCGGCGAACGCCACGCCCCACGGTAGCGATGCCTCGCATGACCAAGCAGCGGCATGTGCGGCAGGCTTGCACCCGCTTCAGATGCGAGACGGGTCAAGACAATCATCCTGCACAACGCCACGCGGCGGTGAGCCGGTTTCGAAAAGGGCCGGCCCCGGCCGTTCATACAAGTGGAGTTGGGGGCGCGGGGCCGGATCAAGCATATCGGAGATCGGACCCACCGGGCTGTCGGCGGGACCGCGCGTCCATCATCCCGGCAACGCCAGGCGCTCGCCTCGCGTCATGCGGGCTTCGGCTTGGCGCGCCGAATGTCTGGACCGGCATCGCGGAGCAATGGCGCACCAGTCTACGACATGGTGCGTAGTCGCCATGCTGCCCCTGGCCAGATCGTAGATGACCTCGGCTTGTTCGCCATGGCGAGCCGAAGCACGTTGACGGCCGTGCCGGGTGATGCGCCGTCCCAGACTATCATCCCAAAATCGGCGCGCGCCATCTCCCGGTCTTTGGCGGCGTAGATCCAGTATCCTCTAGCACCTTCAGGAGACGGGACCCGGTAGGCAGCCCAGTCGCCCAGATCATTGCGGGGTTCCTTGGCCGCATGGAAGACCCCGACATGTTTGTAGCCGTAGCCCGCGAGCAGGCCCTGCGCCTCGGCATCGGCTCCAGACGCGTCGCCAATCAGCACGCCGTGCACGGCAACAACGATTGGGCGGATCCGAGCGATGGCAGGTTCCATCAGCTCAAATATCTCGCGTGAACCCCCTATGAATATCATCGACATCATGACTTTCCCTTCTCTCCAGGGCTCCCTCGCTCTGACCGCCGTCTCCCTCTGGCCCTGCGTGAGGGGTCACCCGAACGCCGAGACGGCGAAGCCGGCTCGGGGAGCGGCGGGACGCCGCAACTAGAGCCCGGTCGGCGGCAGGCCCGCGCGCAGACCGGCCGCTTCCGGAGGCGCTACGCGCGCGGAGCTAGTGGCCTTTGTCGGCCAGCCAGAGGCTCACGTCCTGGATCGAGCGCATGAGCACCGACGGATTGTCCCGCGCGGGAATGAAGCCCCAGCTCTGCCAGTAGCGCTCTGCCTCGGCGTCGATCGCCCGCACCACCACCGCGCGGCCGCCGACGATGTCGGCGCCGGGGACGCAGCGATACAGCGCGTCCTTGACCAAGCCGCTACCGACGCCTTGTCCGGCATAGCGGTGGTCGACGGCGAGTTGTCCGATCAGCAGGCAGGGGATCGGATCGGGCGGGCGTCCGGTGCGGATGGCGCGCGGTGCGCTATTTGGCTGGATCACGCCCGGCGCGAGGCCGTAATACCCGACGACTGTTCCCTCGTCGTGAACGACCAGGACGCGGGTAAACCCGCGGGCCTGGTTCGTTCGCGCGAAGCCGGCCAGCCAAGCATTGAGCGCCGGCTTGCCGCAATCGAAGCTGTCGAGGCGGTGCGCGTCGTCGAGGAGTTCGATGCCTGAAAGCGCCACCTAGCGGTCCCAGGGCGGGGACCGACGCAGCCGCTCGGCCGCCTTCGCCGGGGGCGCAGCGGCCGGGGCTGAGATCGCCTGCATGAAGGCGTCATAGGCTTCCGGGGACACGCGGATGACGGTTTCGTTGAGGATGGCCGCCTGCGCCTCGTGCAGCGCGGCGCGCCGCATGAACTCCGTGCGCGACAGGCCGAGCAGCTCCGCGCCGCGGTCGATGATGGTGAGATCATCGTCGCGAAACCGCATCGAGACGGGTGCTTCCTTCCTGGTGGGTGTGGTGGCCATGGCGCGCTCCTGTGCTGCGGACGTATATACGTTAGTGTAACGCGGAACGCAATACTACGTTCCCTGGCGACGTCTCGTGGCGGATGGTCTCAGGATTTCTCGCCGCATCGGTTCTTCTCGGCTTCTCGCCCCAGTCGCCATTGCCGCAACCCAGAGCAAGGTGGCTTTGGTCAGCTCCGGCGGATCAATTACGGCTTAGAAAGCGCATTTGTTTTTGGCGGCCGGATGAGCGGGTCCAGAAGCGAAGTCGCTGCCATGACTGTCGCCGGACGAGCCCCGGCTATCCCGAACCTGATGAACATCTGACGCGATGGCGACTTTCGGGCCGTCACGCAACAAAGGAGGAACGGCTATGAAGGCTGGGCGGCGGCACTTTCATTCTCAGGCGCCGCTCTATGCCACCTGTCGGCCAATGTGACATCGCCACTGCGGTCCTTCGAACAAGTCGATTCGATTCTGAATTTCGGCCTTTAGATGATTGTAGCGATTGAATCAGCGACAAGGGCTGGGCAATCGCGGTTGTGGTGACCGCGAGCCACTAAGCTTGTGCCGTACCCTTACAATGATTCATCAAGGCGTTTACCTCGGCAATCACGAGATCCGGCGTGATGTCGAACTTGCATCGGACTTTGACCGGACAATGCCGCACTTGGTCCAGACCACATCCGCGACATTCAATAACACTCATAAGCATGCTGACCAAGGGACCTCGAAACCCCCAAATCTCCGGTAGATGTGACGCCGTGAAAATGCCGATAGTAGGGCGGCCAAGCTGGGCAGCGACATGGCCGGTGCCTGAATTGTTCGAAACGACGAGCGCGGCCGAATTCACGAGACAATTGAATTCCAATTCTGACAAGTCGACAGCCGTCCGAATGTTCGCGGCCCCACGTTCCCTAGCTATCTTCGCAACCTCCTCAAGCGCTTCCAGGCATTCGCCACGGCCAACGAGGACCACCTCACCACGGGTCGAAAGAGCAGCGACAACTTTGCCAAAACTTTCAATGGGCCAATCTCGCAGGCTGGAATTGGAGAACGGAGCCACGACAATCGGGGCATTGCCTGTAGTCGAATTCTGTGGGTGACCCGCTCCGCTTTCGAAATAGGCAGCTGCCTTTGCGACCAGAAAGAGGAGGATTTCTGACACATGCTGGAGACGCACCTGCTTACGGTCAATGAACCAATCAAGCCATCTACGGGGGATTTTGTTAGCAAGCCCTATTTTTTGGACCAGCTTGTAGAAAATGGTTCTGCGCAGTTTCAGATTGAATGGCGCTATCGCAATATCGATCTGATGCATGCTGTACGGATCAACTATCGCCGCACGGTGCCTGGCGGGAACTTCAAGCAAGATCGGCCTTGTTTCTTCCGGAACACGCATATCAATGGCAAGATCAAACTCGCCGGTCAGCAGCGGCCTTATGTCCGCGGCTTCTTTGCGCGTTTTGACTTTTGGGTTGCGAGGAAAAAAGTCAAAAGCAACGTGATCGTCGGCGAGGTCAAACTGTTTTGCAGTAGCGATGTTCCAGCTTCCCACCACCAGCGTAATGTGGGCATGCGCAAAACGCTGACGAAGGTCCTTTAGAGGCCCTAGAGACATCCAAAAGTCGCCGACATGATCAAGCTTGAGGACCAAAATTCTCATCCTTGCGCTTGACCGTTCCGGCTCTTCCCAGCTGCGGTATATAATTTGATTGCCGTCGTGCTTTGTAAAATATGCCATTGCCATTCCGAAGATTATACGGTCAACACTGATAGCCCAGTGACGCGTGTGTAGGTTGGAGTGCTCCCCACTTTGTCCGCGTCTCCGCAAGAATTCTGCCATCAGATCCAAGCCGCGCTCCAGCAGGAGCTGTTGGGCGAAGTCTGCATCTCTAGCGATGGTAGCGCGCCAAGAAAGCCAGCTATGTCCCGACCCGCAATGTGAAGGGCTTCGTCACGGTCTCGCATGCAGTGAGTTCGGCAACGCCGAGTAGACGGTGATCGCCAAGCCGCCGTCCCCAGATCTCGGAGCATAACGGCAGTGGCCTCGCTCTTTGGTCGATGCTGATCCTGAATGAGACCGTCGCCGCCGGCGACGACATCGCCGGCCGGATTGACTGTCTCCGGCACGCCCTGTCGCTGTGGTCCCGCATCATGGTGGTTACAAAGGACCCGCCGCAGGCGCTTTTTTCTGCGCGTCCGGGTCGTCCAACATGAAGTGGACGAATCAACCCTGTGATGAAGTCGACCGCCCGCCCCGCGGGCGGCCGGCTGGGGCGGCGCGGGCCCCCCGTATTATGCGCCCGCGGTGCGCGGCCCCGCGAAAACACAGCGCCGCCCGTTTGCGTGGGCGCGGGTTGAT